>JAHFQQ010000319.1 GCA_023259235.1 Polaromonas sp.
GTGCCTGCTACCCGTTTGTGCGCATCCACACCAAAACCGTGGCCCGTGCGATTCTTGAAACACCCGATATCCTGCAGCTGAGTTACGGCTTTGTGGCCGGCCCGGGCCACTTGAAACCACGCTGACCCGGCCCGACCTTTATGGGCACTATTACCTGGAGCAATTCCGGTTGCTGCTGCAAAACCATGAGGTCGCGCTGGAAGTAGGCACCAGCACGCAGCCGATTCCGGTTCATTTTTCGTTTGCCGAGAACGACCACATGGAAGGCACGATGGATGCCGCCCGCCGCATGCTGATGCGCGATGTGTTTGACTTGCCCGACCTGGCCGCCATGGACGATGGCATTGCCAACGGCACCTACGAACCGCGTCCCGGCGAGCCCCAGCCGCTGTCGCTGTTCACGGCGGCGCGGGTTGACTATTCGTTGCAGCGCCTGCGCCACTACACCGGCACCTCGCCGCACTGGTTCCAGAACTTCGTGCTGTTTACCAACTACCAGTTCTACATCGACGAATTCATGCGCCTGGGCCACGAGGCCATGGCCGACCCGAACAGCGAGTACGTCGCCTTTGTGGAGCCCGGCAATGTCGTCACGCGGCGCACTGGCATGGCCGCCGAGGCTGCCGCTGCTGCCGAGGCCGGCGATGAAGCCGGCACGCCACCGCCGAGGCTGCCGCAGATGCCCGCTTACCACCTGCTGCGCACCGACCGCGGCGGCATCACCATGGTCAACATCGGGGTGGGGCCAGCCAACGCCAAAAACATCACCGACCACATCGCCGTGCTGCGTCCGCACGCGTGGATCATGCTCGGCCATTGCGCCGGGCTGCGCAACAGCCAGCAGCTCGGCGACTATGTGCTGGCGCACGGCTATGTGCGCGAAGACCATGTGCTCGACGAAGAGCTGCCGCTGTGGGTACCGATTCCGGCGCTGGCTGAAATTCAAAAGGCGCTCGAGCAGGCGGTGCAGGACGTGACGCAGGCTGTCGGGCCTGACCTCAAGCGCATCATGCGGACCGGCACCGTGGCCTCCACCGACAACCGCAATTGGGAGCTGCTGCCAGCCAACCAGCCACAGCGCCGCTTCAGCCAGAGCCGGGCGATTGCGCTGGACATGGAAAGCGCCACGATTGCCGCCAACGGCTTTCGTTTCCGCGTGCCCTACGGCACCCTGCTGTGCGTGAGCGACAAGCCGCTGCACGGCGAAATCAAGCTGCCGGGCATGGCCAACCAGTTTTACCGCGAGCGGGTGGACCAGCACTTGCGCATCGGCATGCGCGCGATCGAACTGCTGCGCTCCGAGGGGAGCAGCCAACTGCACAGCCGCAAGCTGCGCAGCTTTTCGGAAGTAGCATTCCAGTAAAGCCTGCTCACACCCTCGCGCGGCGAAGCGGCGTCATCTTTACAAGACTTAACCTGGATCAACACCCGCGACAAGCGGGTGCATCACAATTGACCGGCAAGAGTGCCAGAATATTTCATCTCATGACCCGTCAAGCGCCTGATCTCCCCCTGCTGCATGCTAGGCACGCGCAGCTTGCCGTGCTGGTTTCGGCGCTGTTGTCGGGCTGCGCTGCGCTGACCCCGCCAGACGCGGCCTTGCCCGAAACACCGATACCGGCCGAGTGGTCCGCCGCAGCTATTTGGCCCTCCGACCTGTCCACCCCGGCAGTAACCACTTCGCTGGCCCAGTGGTGGCAACACTTCAACGATCCCTTGCTCAGCACCCTGGTGAACCAGGCCCTCCAGGCCAACACCAGCATCCGGTCCGCGCAGGCAGCACTGCGGCAATCGCGCGCTTTGCGCGACGTTCAGGCTGCAGGCATGCTGCCCGGCGTGTCGGCCTCCGCGTCAGCGCAACGCAGCAAGTCCGGCGACCTTCAGGCCAGCAACAGTTTCAGCGCAAATCTGGATGCCAGCTGGGAACCGGATGTCTTTGGTGGCAAACGCAGCGCACTGAACGCCAGCGTGGCCGACGCCCAGGCGACAGAGGCAACGCTAGCCGATGTGCAGGTGTCGATGGCTGCCGAGGTGGCGCTGGCCTACATCCAGCTGCGCGGCCAGCAGGCGCAGTTGCTGATCGCCCGTAACAACCTGGCCAGTCAGAATGAAACCCTGCAAATCACCGACTGGCGGGCGCAGGCCGGGCTGATCACCTCGCTTGAAGTGGAACAGGCACGCACCGCCAGCGAGCAAACCGGCGCCCAGATTCCCACCCTGGAGGCCAACATCGCCAAGACCCGGCACAGCCTGGCGGTCTTGACGGGCCAGCCACCGGCGGCGCTGGAAATGCTGTTGGCGGCATCCCGTCCGGTACCGCAAGCGCCGGAAGACCTAGCGCTGAGTATTCCGGCACAAACCCTGCGCCAACGCCCGGACGTGCGTGCGGCAGAACACCGTATCAGTGCAGCCCTGGCACGAGTGTCAGCGGCGGATGCCGCGCGCTATCCTGGCTTTTCAATCAGCGGCTCGGTGGGGCTGAGCGCCCTGACACTGGGTGCGCTCGGCAACGGGGCTTCAGTGGTCAACGCCCTGCTGGGCAGCGTCTCCGTTCCCCTGTTTGATGGCGGCGCCGCCAGCGCCCAGGTGCGGGCACAGGAAGCAGCGCTGGAGCAAGCCCGCGCCAGTTACCAGTCAGTGGTGTTGACGGCCTTGCAAGATGTCGAAGACGCGCTGGTGGCCTTGCGCGGCGACCGCGCGCGCCTGGTCCGCCTGCAAAGTGCTGCCATCGCGGCCGGCAATGCTGATCTGCTGGCACAAGATCGCTACAGCAGTGGTCTGATTGACTTTCAGATCGTGCTGCAAACCCAGCGCGCGCTGCTGACGGCGCAAGACAGCGTGGCAAGCACCAATGCCGACGTCAGCGCCGACCATGTACGGCTGTACAAGGCACTGGGTGGTGGCTGGAACACCGACGGCAGCAGCGCCGCGTCAATTCCGAACGCAGCAACCAACACCGCCATCACCGAAAAAATCACCAGGATAGCAACGCCATGAATGGACCCGACCCTGCCGCTGCACCGATACCGCCTGCCGTGCCGACCCACTCGTCCACGGTCACGCCAAACGCAGGCGCCGCCGCTAAATCCTCCGCCCATACCGACCTTGCGACCCTTCTCGCCGAGCCCGCATCGAAAACCTGGTATCGGCGCCGCGCACTGTGGGCCGGTTTGGTGCTGGTGCTGCTGGCTGGTGCCGGTCTGTGGTGGTGGCTGGCGCGCCAGGCTGCTAATGCAGCGCCCAGTTACATCACACAGACTGTGGCGCGCGGCAACCTCACGCTCACCGTCACGGCCAACGGCACGATCCA
>JAHFQQ010000320.1 GCA_023259235.1 Polaromonas sp.
TTTCTCTATTCATGGCCTGGCGGTCTCGCGCGGTGTCGCGATTGGCCGCGCCGTGCTGGTGGCGTCAAGCCGCGCCGACGTGGCGCACTACTTTATTGAAACTGAAAGGCAGACGAGGAGATCACGCGTGTCAGGCTCTCCCGCAATGCCGTGATGGAAGAAATTGTGCGTTTGCAGCATGATCTGCCCAAGGATGCACCCCATGAAATCGCCGCCCTGCTGGATGTGCATCTGATGCTGCTGCAAGACGAGCAACTCACCAATGGTGTGAAGCGCTGGATCACCGAGCGCCACTACAACGCCGAATGGGCGCTGACCACGCAGTATGAGCTCATTGCGCGCCAGTTTGACGACATGGAGGACGACTATCTGCGCGAGCGCAGGGCCGATCTGGAGCAGGTGGTCGAACGGATCTTGCGCCACATGAAAGGCGTGGCCTCGCCGGTGCAGGCCGCTGTAAGGGCCGGCAGCAGCCGCAAGCAGTCGCAGCAGGATCTGCTGCTGGACGACACCATGGATGTGCCACTGGTGCTGGTGGCGCACGATATTTCCCCGGCCGACATGCTGCAGTTCAAGCAAAGCCTGTTTGCCGGCTTCGTCACCGACGTGGGCGGCAAAACCTCGCACACGGCGATTGTGGCGCGCAGCCTGGACATTCCAGCCGTGGTAGGTGCGCGCAGCGCGAGCCAGTTGATCAAACAGGACGACTGGGTCATCATCGACGGCGATGCGGGGACGCTGATTGTCGATCCTTCGCCCATCATTCTGGCTGAGTACGGGTTCCAGCAGCGCCAGGGCGAGCTGGAGCGCGAACGGCTGAACCGGCTCAAGCACACACCCGCCGTCACCATGGACGGCCAGCGCGTCGAGTTGCTGGCCAATATCGAAATGCCCGATGACACGCTGGGTGCCATCAAGGCCGGTGCCGTCGGCGTAGGCCTTTTCCGCACCGAATTCCTGTTCATGGGGCGATCTGGCAAGCTGCCTGATGAGAACGAGCAATACCTGGCTTATCGCAAGGTCATTGAAGGCATGCACGGCCTGCCGGTCACCATTCGCACCGTGGATATTGGCTCGGACAAACTCCTCGACAGGCCGGCCGGCAAGACGCAGGATCGCCACTTGAACCCGGCGCTGGGTTTGCGCGCCATCCGGTGGAGCCTGGCAGATCCGCCGATGTTCATGGCACAACTGCGCGCCATTTTGCGGTCCGCTGCGCATGGCCCGGTTAGCCTCCTGGTGCCCATGCTGACCCATGCCAGCGAGATTCGCCAGACCATGGCGCTGATCGATCAGGCACGCGCACTGCTGGACAACCAGGGCGTCCCGTACGGCCCGGTGCGGCTGGGCGCCATGATCGAAATTCCGGCCGCAGCTCTCACGCTGAAACTCTTTCTGAGGTATTTTGACTTTCTGTCAATCGGCACCAACGACCTGATCCAGTACACGCTGGCGATCGACCGTGCGGATGAGTCGGTGGCTCATCTGTATGACCCGTGCCACCCGGCCGTGCTGCGGCTGGTCGCCGACACAATCTCGGAATGCCAGCGCCAGGGAAAAGGCGTCACCATCTGCGGCGAAATGGCGGGGGACGTGGCCATGACGCGCCTGTTGCTGGGGCTGGGGCTGCGCAGCTTTTCCATGCATCCGTCACAAATCCTGGCGGTCAAGCAGCAGATACTGCGAGCCGATGCCGGCAAGCTGGCCCTCTGGGCTGCCACGGTGCTGGCCAGCGAGGACCCGGCGGCGCTGCTGCAAAACTCGTGATCGACACCCGCCACAGTGCGACAACCCGATAGTCAGCGATTGCTCCCGATCGGAAATGGTGCTGAAGGTCGATCGGCATGCGAACCCTCCTCACCGGCACTCCACTACTGGATTTCCGAAGCGCATGCTCAACACTATGAGCGCGGGTTTTGACCGGTGTCCGGGCGCAAGCGATGCAACTCCCCGAACGCCACGCCCGTCGATGCTTCGCGCAATGGCATTGCCGGCCGGGGAACGTATTGAAAGCGGCTTTGTCTGACAACAGACTCGCGCCAGTTGCAGTAAATTGATGCTGATTGAACTCGGCGCGGCTGCGGACCCGTTCGCGGCGCCACAGTGGCACGGGCAGTCCATTTGACTACATGCAACGCAAGGAAACACCATATGCAGCTCGGCATGATTGGCTTGGGACGCATGGGCAGCGACATGACACGCCGCCTCATGAAAGGCGGCCACGAATGTGTTGTCCATGACATTCATGCAGGTGCCGTGAAAGAGCTTCACGGTCAGGGGGCCATTGGAGCAGCTTCGCTCGAAAGTTTTGCCTCCTTGTTGACTGGCCCGCGCGTCGTCTGGCTGATGCTGCCGGCCGCGGTGGTTGATCAGGTTTTGGCGACGCTGACCCCATTACTCGACGCTGGCGACATCATCATCGATGGCGGCAACTCCCACTACCATGATGATATTCGCCGCGCTGCCGAGCTGAAAAAACGAAATATCCATTACGTCGATGCAGGAACCAGCGGCGGTGTCTTCGGGATTGAACGCGGCTACTGTCTGATGATCGGCGGAGAAAAAAACATCGTACAGCAACTTGTCCCGATTTTTTCCACCCTCGCCCCCGGAGGCGATACGGTAGCCGTCACGCCAGGCCGCGACGGCCACCGGAGCACGGCCGAACAGGGCTACCTGCATTGCGGTCCGCATGGTGCCGGGCACTTCGTAAAGATGGTCCACAACGGAATCGAGTACGGACTCATGGCGGCTTATGCCGAGGGACTGAACATTCTGCAAAGCGCCAACATCGGTTCACTGACAGGCGTTGCCGATGCCGAAACAAGCCCGCTACGGCATCCGGAACACTACCAATACGCGCTTGAATTGCCGGAAATTGTCGAAGTCTGGCGCCGCGGCAGCGTGATCGGGTCCTGGCTGCTCGATCTGACCGCCATTGCGCTGCGCGAGGACCCGGACCTCAAAGGCTACACGGGCCACGTCTCCGATTCAGGCGAAGGGCGCTGGACCATGGCGGCTGCAATTGATGAAGGCATTCCAGTGCCGGTGATCAGCGCGGCGCTATTCGAACGCTTTGCGTCACGCGGCAACGCCGATTATGGCAACCGGGTACTTTCCGCCATGCGCAAGCAGTTTGGCGGGCATGCCGAGCGAAAAGAAACGGACGGCAACTGAAATGAGAAGAACCGGCGGCCACACGGTGCGCTCCGACGCGCTGGTACTTTTCGGGGTAACCGGCGACCTGGTCCACAAGAAAATCTTCCCGGCGCTCTACGCGATGGCCAAACGGGGTACGCTCGACATGCC
>JAHFQQ010000084.1 GCA_023259235.1 Polaromonas sp.
TGCAACGCGCGCACGGTGGCGCCCACCACGGTACGCGCGCCGAGTCGGCTCATGAGGTCAGGCTTCTCAGCCTTTTCCGAGCTTGCCGAAGGAGGCAAAAACTTCTTTGACAGGCCGATCGCCGCGGCCGACAGCCGGGCCATGCGGCTATTGCTGGCGCCGTCCCCGGCCGCATTGAAATCGGCCCGGCCCAACTGGTCGGCCGTAAGGGCAATGGCGGTCTCGGCATCTGGAACGCGCAGCAGGGCCTCGGCCAGACGCATCAGGGCCAGGCCTTCGGCGCTGGAAATGGGATAGTCCCTGAGCAGGCTTTCCATGGCCCAGAACGGCGGCGGGTTGTCACGCACGGCTTGCACCCAGGGTTCGGCCAAATGGGCCGCAGCCGCCCAGTCAAGTGCGCCTGCCAGGCGCTGCAGGTGGGAGGAAACGACATCGGCCTCAGGGCGGTACGGAAAGGGCAGGCGAGTGGACGCGGACATGGGTGACTCCATCAAGGGGCGGAAAAATTCAAAGTGGATCAAGTGCATTCAATTGAGCCAATGGTCTATTGAAGCGCGACGAATTTCAGACTAAAGTTGCACGATCTACAGAATAATTCACTACGTATGGCTGAATATTCATCTGATATTGACCGCATCGACTTGAAAATCCTGAGTGTCCTGCAGCAGGACGGGCGAATTTCCAACCTCAAGCTGGCCGAGTCCGTGGCCCTGTCGCCCACGGCTGTGCTGGCACGGGTGCAGCGGCTCACGCGGGACGGCTTCATTCTGGGCTACGAGGCGCGGCTGGATCCGCTCAAGCTCGGTGCCGGGCTGATGGTGTTTGTGGAAGTGCTGCTGGACCGAACCACGCCGAACGTCTTTGAGGCCTTCAGGGCCGCAGTGCAGGTCTATCCCGAAATCATGGAATGCCACATGGTCGCCGGCGGTTTTGACTACCTGCTCAAGACCCGCATGGCCGACATGGCCGCTTACCGCTCGTTTGCCGGCACTGCTTTGTGGCAGTTGCCTGGCGTGCGTGAAACCCGCACCTATGCGGTGATGGAAGAAGTGAAAAACACCACCCGGCTGGCGCTCGGTGTGTAAGAAAACGCAAGCCGGTGGTACTTTCGCACGCATTTGATGGTTATTGCTGGCGGGGTTGGCAGCTTTGAGCAAAAACGCATTGCCAAGCACCTCCCCTTGCGCTATGTTCGCCTTTGCATAGCTCGTTTTGAAGTTCCGGCTGGCCTGGCAAATCGCATCAGGGAAACCAGCCAGCCAAACATTTTTCCAGAGGTTACCCACAATGAATTTCACACGCTTGCTGCGCGCTGGCGCACTGTTGCTGGCCTTTTACGGCTTGACGGCCGGGGCCGCGGAAGTTGGAGTGACAGACACTGAAATCCGGGTTGGCCAGTTCGCGGCCCAAACCGGCCCCGCGGCCGAATTGGGCAAACGGATGCAGGTAGGCATGCTGGCGCAGTTCAATGCCGTGAATGCGGCGGGCGGCATCAGCGGGCGCACGATCAGGCTCATCTCGCGTGATGATGGCTACGAGCCGGCAAAGGCGATTGCCGCCGTCAAGGCGCTGATTGAAGAGGACAAGGTGTTTGCGCTGGTCGGCTCGGTCGGCACGCCGACCAACCTCGCCGCCGTGCCCGCCATCAACGCGGCCGGCATTCCCCTGATTGGCCCGTTCACCGGGGCGCAGGGTCTGCGCGAGCCCCTTAACCGCAATCTGTTCCATGTGCGGGCCAGTTACTTTGATGAGACCGAGCGCATCGTGCAGCACTTGACCACCCTGGGTCTCACGAAGATCGCTGTTTTTTACCAGAATGATTCCTATGGCAAGGCCGGGCTGGAAGGCGTGCTGCGGGCGCTGGCCAAGCGCAATCTCAAGCCGACAGCCAGCGTTACGGTCGAGCGCAACAGCGTGGATGTTGCCGGATCGCTGGCAGGCATTCTCAAAGCCGCGCCCGAGGCGGTGGTCCAGATCAGCGCCTACAAATCCTGCGCCGCACTGATCAAGCAAGCCAAGGCCAAGGGCTATGGGGGGCAGTTTTTCAACGTCAGTTTCGTCGGCTCCACGGCGCTAGCCGAAGAGCTGGGTGATGTCGGCGCTGGCGTGACGATTTCCCAGGTGGTGCCGTTTCCTTACACCGCTTCCTCGCCCATCGTGCGTGAGTACCAGCAGCGCATGACCGAGGCCGGCCACAAGGATTTTGACTTCTCCAGTATGGAAGGCTTTCTGGCTGCAAAGGTGTTTACCGAAGGGCTGCACCGGGCCGGCCGGGCGCTGACACGGGAAAATCTGGTGACGGCGCTGGAGTCGATTCGCGAGTACAACATGGGCGGTTTTTATGTGAACTACAGCCCGAAAAGCCATGAGGGCTCGCACTTCACGGACCTGACCCTGATTGCGCATGGCGGGCGTTTCGTGCGCTGAGCGCTGCTGCATGCGTCCCTGCTGAATCCGCCTTGCGCAATGCGGCGACCTGGCCAATAATCCTGACCGGTAACCACCGGGAGCCGAGATGAATTTACGTTTTGTTATGTGTGCTGCGGCCATGGGCCTGGCTGCTGCATCGGCAGGCGCCCAGAGCATGAAGCCGGGGCTGTGGGAAACCACCACCCGGATGGGAGGAAGCCCGGAGATGGATCAGGCCATGGCCCGGATGCAGCAGCAGATGGCCGGCATGCCCCCGGAGCGGCGCAAGCAGATGCAGTCAATAATGGACAAGCAGGGCGTGAGCGCGGGGGCAGGCGGCATGACGGCCAGAATGTGCATCACCAGGGAAATGATTGATCGCGGCCAATTGCCGACCCGGCAACAGGACAGTTGCAAGACTGCGATCACCGACAAGACCAGCCGTGGCATGAAAATGAATTTCACCTGCACCAATCCGCCCTCGAGCGGCGATGCGGTGTACGCCTTTCAGGGCGACCAGGCCTACACCATGAACATGAAGATCAACAGCACGGCAAAAGGCGCGCCCAGACAGACAACAATGGACACATCGGGCAAGTGGCTGGGTGATGACTGCGGGGCCATCAAGCCCTTTGTGTTTTCCGGGCAATAGCGGCGCCTGATCGGCCGCCAAAAATAGCGGTCCCCACGCGCACCATGGTGCTGCCCGCATGCACGGCAGCCTCCAGATCGGCGCTCATGCCCAGCGACAGGGTGTCCATGGGAACGGGCAGCACACCCGATGAGTTTATATGATCAAAAATGGCCTTGGCCTTTGCGTGCAGGGTGTAAGTGGCTATGAAATCAATAGCAGGCTCAGGAATTGTCATGAGGCCGCGCAAGGCCAGGCGCGGCAACTGAGCAACTGCCCGCGTCAGTGCCATAACGTCCGCGGGCGGCAGCCCCGACTTGTTGGCGCCGCCATCCACGTTGACCTGCAGACACACCTGCAGCGGTGCCAGGTGCGGCGGTCGTTGATCGTTCAGGCGCTGCGCGATCTTCAGCCGATCCACAGACTGGACCCAATCAAAGTGCTCGGCCACCAGGCGGGTCTTGTTGCTCTGCACCGGGCCGATGCAGTGCCACTCAAGCCTGCTGTTGGCGGCGGCTGGCTGCGTGGTTTGCCAGGCGCGCAGAGCCTCAATCTTTCCGATGCCCTCGGCGATATAGTTTTCCCCGAACGCCCGCTGTCCGCCGGATGCGGCTTCAAGCACGGCATCGACGCCAAAGGTTTTGGAGACCGCCAGCAGGCGCACGCTGGCCGGGTCGCGCCCAGCCGCAATGCACGCTGTGGCGATGCGGTCACGGACATGCTGGAGGTTGCGAACAATCGTCGTCATAATCGAACTGTAAACTCAGATTGAATTCGACTTTCAAGGATCTCCGGATGGATATCACGCAGTTGCTGGCTTTCAGTGTCAAGAACAAGGCATCCGACTTGCATTTGTCAGCAGGCTTGCCGCCCATGATCCGGGTGAACGGCGACGTGCGGCGTATCAACATCGATCCGCTGGACCACAAGCAGGTGCATGCCATGGTGTACGACATCATGAACGACACCCAGCGCAAGACCTATGAGGAATTTCTCGAAGTTGATTTTTCCTTCGAGATCGACGGGCTGGCGCGCTTTCGCGTCAATGCCTTCAACCAGCAACGCGGTGCCGGCGCGGTGCTGCGAACCATCCCTTCCAAGATTTTGACGCTCGAGCAATTGGGCGCACCGAAGATTTTTGCCGATCTGGCGCTCAAGCCGCGCGGCATGGTGCTGGTGACTGGTCCCACCGGTTCGGGCAAATCGACGACGCTGGCGGCCATGGTCAACTACCTCAATGAAACCGAGTACGGCCACATTATCACGGTGGAAGATCCGATCGAGTTTGTGCACGATTCAAAAAAATGCCTGGTCAACCAGCGCGAGGTTGGCTCGCACACGCTGAGCTTCAATGCCGCCTTGAAGTCCGCGCTGCGCGAAGACCCGGATGCCATTTTGGTGGGCGAGATGCGCGACCTTGAAACCATCCGCCTGGCGATGACTGCGGCTGAAACCGGCCACCTGGTGTTCGGTACGCTGCACACTTCCAGCGCGGCCAAGACGATTGACCGCATCATTGACGTGTTCCCGGCCGAGGAAAAGGAAATGATCCGCTCCATGCTGTCGGAGTCGCTGCAGGCCGTGATCTCGCAAACACTGTGCAAGACCAAGGACGGTGCGGGGCGGGTGGCAGCGCACGAAATCATGCTGGGAACCAGCGCCATCCGCAACCTGATTCGCGAAGCCAAGGTCGCGCAGATGTACTCCTCCATCCAGACCGGCAACAGCGTGGGCATGCAGACGCTGGACCAGAATCTGACCGATCTGGTCAAGCGCAGCGTGATCTCGGCCGCCGAAGCACGCGGCAAAGCCAAAACTCCCGAGAATTTTCCGGGCTGAGTAGCCTGGCCGCAGGAGAATACGCTCATGAAAGGCTTACTTGGACTTTTAAGGCCGTCCACCGCGGGCGGTGGCGACGGCCCTCCTGATTCAGCGATGTTCAGCACTGCGTTTTCCGATCATGGAGCGGATTCTTCAATACTGGTTCCCTGGGAGGCGCGTGCCAACGAGGTTGGCGCGAAGCGTTTTTCGGCGGCTCGTGGCAGCAGGCTGATGCAAGAGTTATGGGCCAGGGACAAATACATGGCGCGGCTGACGCTGGCCTCGGTGAAACAGCTGGAACAGTTTTTCGACTTTGCCACCGTGCCGGCAAACCGCGACATCATCCGCCAGGCCGAATACGGCAACTTCATGGTCGTGCTTCTGACTGGCACGGTCGCAGTGGACCGGCTGCAGCCGTGGGGCGAGCGCGTGCGCCTGACCGAAACGCGACCAGGCGACATCCTGGGCGAAATGTCCCTGCTTGACAGCGGTATGCGCTTTTCAACATGCACTTCGCTGACCGAATGCAGCATTGCCGTGCTGGGCGCGCAGGCGCTTGATGAAATGATGATGGCCGAACCGGCCCTGGCGGCCAGCCTGATCGCGCTGCTGGCGCGCAAGCTGAGCCTGCGCCTCAGACTGGTCAGTGCACGGCTCGTCGATAAACGGGACTGAAAATTCAAAGGACAAGTTATGGAACGCGATCAGGCCAGTAAATTCATCAATGACCTTTTGCGGCTGATGGTCAGTCGCAATGGCAGTGACCTGTTCATCACCGGGGACTTTCCACCCGCCATGAAGGTGGACGGAAAGGTGACCAAGGTGTCACCCCAGCCGCTCAATGCCGGGCATACGCTGACGCTGGCACGGGCCATCATGAACGACAAGCAGGCAGCGGAGTTTGAGCGTACCAAGGAATGCAATTTTGCGATTTCGCCGCCAGGCGTGGGGCGCTTTCGCGTCAATGCGTTCCTGCAGCAGGGCAAGGTCGGCATGGTGATGCGGGTCATTCCGGCCGTGTTGCCCACCATTGACGGGCTGGGCATGCCGCAGGTGCTCAAGGAGGTGGCGATGACCAAGCGCGGCCTGACCATCCTCGTGGGGGCCACCGGTTCGGGCAAGTCCACCACCCTGGCCGCCATGGTGGACTGGCGCAACGAGCAGTCGTTTGGCCACATCATCACCATTGAAGACCCGGTGGAGTTTGTTCACGCACACAAGAATTGCGTCATCACGCAGCGCGAGGTAGGACTTGATACCGACAGCTGGGGTGCCGCCCTGAAAAACTCGCTGAGGCAGGCGCCTGATGTGATCCTGATGGGGGAGATTCGTGACAGCGAAACCATGGAGCATGCCATGGCCTTTGCCGAAACCGGCCATCTGTGCCTGGCCACGCTGCACGCCAATAGCGCCAATCAGGCGCTCGACCGCATCATCAACTTCTTCCCGCAAGAACGCCGTGACCAACTGCTGATGGATTTGTCGCTCAACCTCGGAGCCATGATTTCGCAGCGTCTGGTGGCCAAGCAGGATGGCAAGGGCCGGTTTGCGGCGGTCGAAGTGATGCTCAATTCGCCGCTGATTTCCGACCTGATTTTCAAGGGCGAGGTGACGGAGATCAAGGAAATCATGAAGAAAAGCCGCAACCTGGGCATGCAGACTTTTGACCAGGCACTGTTTGATGCCTTCGAGAGCAACCAGATTTCCTATGAAGACGCCCTGCGCAATGCCGACTCGGTGAACGACTTGCGCCTGCAGATCAAACTCAATTCGCAGCGAGCCAAGTCAGTGGATCTGGCAGCAGGCACAGAAAACTTCGCCATCGTGTAGGTGGATCGACTGAACCCGCCAAAGCCCACCGTTCAGGAGCATCATCATGTCTGGCATCCAGCCCAAAGCCTATGAACCATCGCCTCCCCGCAATGTCGCTTTTCTGGGCCTGGGCGTCATGGGCTATCCCATGGCCGGCCATCTGGCGCTGGCCGGCCATCGGGTTACGGGGTACAACCGCAGTGCTGCCAAGGCGGCGGCCTGGCGCGCTGAATTTGCCGTCACCAAGCGGGCCGCATGCGCTGAAACGCCGCGCCTGGCGGCAGCCGGTGCCGACATCGTGTTTTGCTGTGTCGGCAACGACGATGATCTTCGCTCTGTCACGCTGGGCGCGGACGGCGCATTTGCGGGCATGAAACCCGGTGCCGTGTTTGTGGACCACACCACAGCCTCGGCCAACGTGGCCCGCGAGCTCTGCACCGCTGCAAAAAGCACTGGGCTGCAATTCATTGACGCGCCGGTGTCGGGCGGCCAGGCCGGTGCGCAAAATGGCGCGCTGACGGTGATGTGCGGCGGCGATGCAGCGGCTTTCGATACCGCCCGTCCGGTCGGCATGGCATTTTCAAAGGCTTTCACGCTCATGGGAGCAAGCGGTGCGGGCCAGCTCACCAAGATGGTGAACCAGATCTGCATTGCGGGCCTGGTGCAGGGCTTGAGCGAAGCCATCGCGTTTGGCCGGAAGGCGGGGCTGGACGTGAATCAGGTGCTTGATGTGATCGGCAAGGGAGCAGCGCAAAGCTGGCAACTCGACAACCGCGGCAAGACCATGGCGGCCGATAAATTTGATTTTGGTTTTGCGGTGGACTGGATGCGCAAGGACCTGGGGCTGGTGCTCGATGAAGCCAGGCGCAACGGCGCCCGCCTGCCCGTGACGGCCCTGGTGGACCAGTTCTACGCCGACGTGCAGGCCATGGGAGGACAACGCTGGGATACCTCCAGCCTGATCAGGCGCTTGAAGTGAGCACGCCAGCCCCGCATGCCCGGTGCCGCCTAAACCCGCATGGCTGCAAATTGGCAGTGGTCGACGGCACGGCAGGTTTCAGCCGCCATCAGGCCTGGCGGCAGCGGGTTGTGGTGTGGCTGGCATGGGTTGCCTGCCCGACAGTTGTTCCTCGCTGAGGATCTCGAAAATCCGGACGACCTTTTGCACGCCAGTGGTTCCGCGAACCACAGCTGTCGCACGATCTGCCTCGCGCTGCGTGACAAGCCCCATCAGGTAGGTGGTGCCCCGTTCGGTGACCACCTTGAAGGCGCTGGACTGAAGATCACGCGCATCCAGCAGCCTGGCCTTGACGTTGCCGGTCACCAGCGTGTCGGATGAGCGATCTCGCAGGCTGGAGTTTCCCATGACAGCCAACTCGTTGACCACGGAGCTCACATTTTCAACACGCGAAACGATCTGCTCGGCCAGTTGCTTGTCCTGTGCGCTGGGCACTTCTCCGGTCAGCAGCACCTGCCGGTTGTAGCTGGTCAGGTTCACATGGGCCCGTTCACCGATGGCGGCGCGAATGCGGCTCTGGGCCCGCAGTTCAATTCCCTCGTCTTCCAGCTGGGTCCCCGAGGTACGGCGGTCGCTGGCGATCATGGCCCCTCCGGCAGCACCTCCCAGAACAAGTGGTACGCAAGCGGTGAGCGCGCCACAGAGCACAGCCGCCGCTGTAATGGACAGCGCCATTGATTTAATCACATTAGGTTTCATGCTGAAGACTCCTGATCGCCAAGTAATTGGGTGTCCACGCCATCGCAAATGCAGTGCAGGACGAGAAGGTGCACCTCCTGGATGCGCGCGGTTCGATCATGCGGCACGCAAATATGCACATCGGTTTCGCGCAGGGCGCCGGTTATTTTGCCGCCGCCCTTGCCTGTAAGGGCCACCACGGTCATCTCGCGCTCATGGGCCGCTTCGACGGCCGCCAGCACATTGGCAGAGCTGCCGCTGGTGCTCAGCGCCAGCAACACGTCGCCAGCACCGCCGAGCGCCCGAACCTGCTTGGAAAAAATCACGCTGAAATCATAATCGTTGGCGATGGCCGTGATGATGGAGCTGTCGGTCGTCAGGGCAATTGCGCCGAGCTCGGGCCGCTCGCGCTCGTAGCGACCGACAAATTCGGCAGCGAAGTGCTGGGCGTCGGCCGCCGAACCGCCATTTCCGCAAGCCAGCACTTTGCCGCCGCTGGTTACGCTCGCCAAAATCGCCTGCACCGCTGCCGCAATGGGCTTGGACAGAACCGCGGCCGCCTGGTATTTAAGGTCGGCGCTGTCAATAAACTGTTGTGCAATTCGTTGTTCTGGCATTCTTCGATGATACCGGGTCGGAATAAACCCGTGCCTGGAAAGATGCGGGTACCCCCGGAAAGCGCAAGGTATGGTTACAAAATTATTTGTGTTTGCGCGGGGTTGAGGCCGTCCCAAACACCAGGCTTCACGACGCGTCGAACGCAGCCCGCAGCCATTCGATGCGCGCTTGCGATCCCTGATGAGGTGTTCCGTCTTCCACCAGCGCCCCCTGCACCAGCACGACGTCAAAGCGGCAAGGCGGCAGCGTGGCAAAACGCATCAGGTAATGGCGCGCCGCAAAAATGATGCGCCGCTGCTTGATGGCGCTGATGCTGGCCGCCGCGCCTCCGTGCGAGGAGCCGGATCGCTGGCGAACTTCGACAAACACCAGCGTGCCGTCTTGCTCGCGCATTACCAGATCAATTTCACCGCCGCCGCGTCCTGGCGAGCGGTAATTGGCCTCCACCGCCTGCAGGCCAGCCCGGACCAGGTAGGCGCGCGCGACAGACTCCGCCGCATCCCCACGCGACTTGGTGGTAATCTGTGTCGGCAATACCCGAGCGCTTTTTACAACGTCCTGCACAACGCCATTGGGCGGCAACTTGCCCACCTGTTTTCTGGAAAACCACATTGAACGCTTCTTTCGACCTTGTGCTGGATGCGGCACGAACCGCAGCAGGCATGCAGCATTATCCCGAAGCGACGCTCTATATCGTGGCCACCCCGATTGGCAACCTGGCCGACATCAGCCTGCGCGCCCTGCATGTGCTGCAGCTGGTGGATGCCGTCGCCTGCGAAGACACCCGCCACACGCAAAGCCTGCTGCACCACTATGGCATACAAACGGGGGCCAGCAAACCCCTGTTGGCGGTCCACCAGCATAATGAAGCGCAAGCTGCCGGACTGGTGGTGGAGCGTCTGCGGCGAAGCGAACGCGTGGCCTATGTCAGCGATGCCGGTACGCCCGCCGTGAGCGATCCGGGCGCGCGGCTGGTTGCCACTGTTCGGGCTGCCGGGTTGAAGGTCATGCCTTTGCCGGGGGCCAGCAGCGTGACCACCGTGCTGAGCGCCGCCGGAGTGACCCGCGCGGAAGGCAGCACCGACAGTGCTACCGGGTTTGTGTTTGTCGGCTTTTTACCGGGCAAGGCGGGTGAGCGCGACCAGGCCATCCAGGCCCTTCGAGCCGACACGAGAGTGGCTGTTATTCTTGAAGCACCGCACCGTATTGAAGCGCTGGCGAGCGCTTTGGCGGTGCTGCAGGACCGGCTGGTGACCGTGGGACGCGAACTCACCAAACAGTTTGAAGAAATCGCGACGATCCCGGCACAGGGTCTGGCGGGCTGGCTGGCCGCCAGCCCGCAGCGCACACGCGGTGAGTTTGCGCTGGTTTTGCATGCGTCGGCGACGCAGGAGCGTGCGGAGGGCAGCACGCGCGTGCTGAAACTGCTGTTGAAGGAATTGCCCCTGAAAACCGCGGTGAAGATAGCCGCGGAGATCACCGGTGCGCCGCGCAACGAACTGTATGAGGCGGCTTTGAAGCTCAAGAAGCAATGAACCCGAACGCCGACCAACTCTGGCGCGCCCCGCGCTGGACCCTCGCGGTGCTGCTGGCGGTACTGGGCATGCTGGGGCCATTTTCAATCGATACCTATATTCCCGGTTTTTCCGGTATCGCCCGGTCGCTCGGGGCCTCCCCTGTCGAGATGCAGCAGACGCTGTCAGCGTATCTGTTCGGTTTTGCCTTCATGAACCTGTTTCATGGCGCCCTGGCTGACAGCTTTGGCCGCCGGCCAGTGGTGTTGTGGGGTATTGCCATGTTCACGCTGGCATCGGCGGGCTGCGCGCTGTCGCAAAGCATCGGGCAACTGGTTTTCTTCCGGGCCTTGCAGGGGCTGTCAACCGGCGCAGGTATTGTGGTGTCTCGCGCGGTGATACGCGACATGTATCCGCCGGCTCAGGCGCAACGGGTCATGAGCCAGGTCACCATCTATTTTGGGGTGGCGCCAGCCATCGCCCCGATTGTGGGAGGCTGGCTTTTTGTTCATCTGGGCTGGCACAGCATTTTCTGGTTTCTTACAGGGGTGGGTGCGGTGCTCTGGGGCACCAACTTCCGGTTTCTGCCAGAAACCCTGAGGCGCGAAGATCGCCAACCCTTTGAAGTTCGACACTTGATGCGCGGCTACTGGCAATTGGGCTCAAGCCCGCGCTTTTTGCTCCTGGCGCTGGCCAGCGGGGTGCCGTTTAACGGCATGTTCCTGTACGTACTGTCGGCACCGGCATTTCTGGGCGACCATTTGGCGCTGCAGCCGACGCAATTTTTCTGGTTCTTTGCCCTGACCATTTCCGGCATCATGTCGGGCGCCTGGCTCAGCGGTCTCATGGCCGGAAAAATAGCGCCCAAGCAGCAGATTCGCCATGGCTTTGTCATCATGCTGGCAACCTCATTAACCAATCTGGCCGCCAATCTGCTGTTCACGGCGCATGTGTCATGGGCCTTGTTCCCGATCGCTGCGTTCGCTTTTGGCTGGGCGCTGATGGTGCCTGTCATCACGCTTCTGGTGCTTGATCTTTACCCCGAACGGCGCGGCATGGCGTCGTCCCTGCAGGCCTTTATTGGCTCGAGCGCCAACGGGATTGTGGCAGGCGTGATCGCGCCACTGGTGATGCATTCGGCGCCCGCCCTGGCCGCGGCTTCGCTAACCATGATGTGCATCGGATTGGTGGCGTGGCTGTATTTGCACCATCGCTGGCCAGAAATAGGCCGGACGGTGTCGCGGGAATAGTGCGGCGGGCCGGCCTGGTTCAATAGCGCCGCACCAGCGTGCTTTTCCCGAACAGGCTGCCGATCAGGTCAACGGCGAGTTCGGCCGTGCCGTTGCGAACATCCAGCGCCGGGTTCAGCTCCATCACGTCGAGCGAGCGCATCCTGCCAGTGTCGGCGACCATTTCCATGCACAACTGGGCTTCACGATAAGTCGGGCCGCCCTTGACGGCGGTGCCCACGCCGGGGGCAATGGCAGTGTCGAGAAAATCGATATCGAAGCTCACGTGCAAATGGGTATCCTCACCGACTCCGTCGAGGGCTGCTTCCATGGTGCGGCGCATGCCCTCCTCATCGATGTGGCGCATGTCGAATATCTTGAGTCCGGATTGCCCGACCAGGCGTTTTTCGCCTTCATCGACGCTGCGAATGCCGATCTGGCAAACAACCGAA
>JAHFQQ010000085.1 GCA_023259235.1 Polaromonas sp.
CGATTGCGATTTGGAGAAACGTCAGCGACATCGCAAGACGCTCATGAGGCCTGAGTTTGGCCTCGGAATCTTCTCCCAGCTTGCGCGACTCGGCCTGCAGTTTTTTGGCTTCGATCTGGATTTCGAGCCTCTCAGTGTCTTCTTTCGCCTTCGCTGCCAAAAAACGAACCTTGACTTCGGGGTCGGCGGTCAGGGCGGCAGTCGCATCATCGAGTTGACTTTTCATCGACTTGGCTTGATAAAACGCCCATTGGTCGCTGGCTTCGGCCTGTTTCAGGATGCTTTCGTTTTTCAGGAACATCGCCTCGTTTTGAGAACTGCCACTTTGGTAACTTATCAGTGCTCCCACGGTGGCAAGAACGGCGGTCATCAGCGCAATCTTCTGGGTTAAGTCATCGCGTTCCTTTTCAACAGCTTCTTCAAGCGCGTGTTCGTGCGGGCTTGGCACTTCGTACTCATCTTCCATCGTGACTCCCAAAGCGCAAACCAGGGATGCTCATTTGCAGGACCGCAGAGGAGGCAGGACTCATCTTATGCCATTGAAAAGTGGTTTCAATTCTTATAGGCATCCACCGGAACGCTGATGGAGACTTCGTCGCTGACCACCGGGATGTATTTTGTCAAGCCAAAATCCGACCGCTTAAGGACCGCAGTGATATTGCCCGAGCACATCTGCCTTTTGTCGATCGGACTCACACCACACTGGAAGTTGTTCACATCGACCCTGATCGGCTTGGTCACACCAAGCATGGTGAACTGACCGTCCGCAGCAATCACCTTTGCGCCCTCAAATATCAGCCTGTCCGACTTGAAATGCATGGTTGGATACTTCTTCACGTTGAACAGGCCTTCGTCTGATAGATGGCTGGTCCAGGCCGCAGAGCCCATGTCGATTGACCTCGTGTTGATGATGAAATCGACGCTGCCGGATTTGGCGGCCAGATCGAGTGTGATTTTTCCGCTCGTCTTGTTGAAACTGCCTCTTTGCGAGGAATACCCCAGTCGCGTGATATCGAAATGCGCCATCGAGAATCCGGAATCGATCGTATAGGTGTCGGCCGGAAAAGCTGGAGCGACGGCACCGCTCAGCAAGAGGACAAGGGCAAGATATCTTTTCATGAAAACCTCCTTAGGCGAATGACTGTTTGTGCCACAGGACTGCTGGCGTTGTCGCAATCACCTCATTGATCCTTGGGAAACGCCTGGAGATAGCCCGCCACGGCTTGCATTTCCTGAACGGTCAGCAGGTGCGTGATCTGCTTCATGGGCGTTCCCGGGCGCCCTTCGGTTTCCTGGAAAACATGAAGTTGCTTCACCAGATAATCCTGGTGCTGATCGGCGAGCCTTGGAAAACTCCCAATGCCCTGCGCCTGAGGTCCATGACATGACATGCAGGGTGGCGCTTCTTTTTCCGGCACTCCATTCTCAAAAATTGCCTTTCCAGCAGCCATCAGCTGTGCGTCAACCGGAGCATTGGGCTGCGGGGTCTGCTGCGCGAAGTATTCCGCGAGTCCCTTGATCTGATCATCGGTGAGGTGGTGACTGATGCCCCACATGTATTCGAAGCCAGGCGGGTCGGAGCGTTGGTGGCTCCTGAAGTTTTCCAGCTGGGCAACCAGGTAGCCGGGAGTCTGGCCGGCCAGCCGCGGGAAGTTGGGTGATACGGAATTGCCGTCGATGCCGTGGCAGTTGGAACAGACTTGCATGGCTGTCACCACTGGCGGGATGTTCGGGTTGGAAAGGTCGCGCGAACGCTCAATATTGACGCAGCCGCCCGCTGTGGCGAGGATGGCCAAAACTGGCCACAATGAAACACCTCTCATTTTGACTCTCCAAGTATTACGGTTGACAACCGCGGCCGCGTCAGTTTCAAAGCCGCGTGGTTCCTGCACGGAGACGTGAATTCAGTATGCAAACCAGATATAGCCGAACAAAGTGTTGTTGTCCTTTGCATTGCGGCCAAAGCCGTCATAGTTGTCGCTGGCGCCATTGAATTTGCTGTAGGCGGTGTACTGGACACCGACCCGGATATTTTGCTTCGGGATCCAGAATGCTTCGTATGTAAAGCCTCTGGTCGCAGGGTTACCCGACAGGTTGCCCGATACACGGGTTGACGAGGCGTTGCAGACGGTCCCGCCACAGCCAATGGGGTCGAGGCCGGATGTCTGATTAAGCGTATTGGTGGTGCCGGTCAAGTTGAAGAAGGCCAGACTCCCACCGTACCTGGCCTGATAGACATACGACAGCTTGGCCCGGAAAACATTGCTGGTGTCCGAGGGGTTGGCGGGGTCAACGGGTGTTGCGCCGTCGGCAAGGACATAGGTTGCCGGAGCTGCCGCCGCGGCCAGGGAATTGGCCGAGTAAGTCTGCACCTGACGCATGTAGGCAACCTGTGCGGTGACAGAATGGGGGTCGAGGAGATACTGGTACTGGGCATCAATACCGGTATTTTTGAAGCGTCCAAGGTTGTTCGGGTCCGCTGTGTCGGAGCCGACGTCGTACACCCGGGCGACCATGCCGGAGGTGCCAACCATGATGTTATGCGGGCCCCATTCGTGCGTGAGCGCGAGTCGCCAATAGGGGTTGTTGCTGCCGCTCAACTTGGTCTTGCCCGCATCGTCGATGCCGGCACTCATGAAGGACAAAAACTGGTTGGCTGTTTTGTAGGTGCCAAGTTCCGCGTAAACGGTCTTGTTCCAGAGCATGTAGGCGTTAACTCCGGCGATATTTCCACCAGCGCCAAAGCCTGGAAACGGTGCGTTGGCATCTGCAAACTGATGGCTCGTCAGACTCGCTGCCGGGACATACTGCATCCATGCCGCGGCGGTGTTCCAGGGGTCGGCAACAGACGGATTGTTGTTCAGCGACACGCCGACTATCACATCCCGGCTGGCACTCAAAAAGCGGTCGGCATAGCGAAAATCGATATTGTCGGCCTGGCTATGTCCAACAAATCCCCCGTCGGCATTCAGACCGGCGAAATTGTCATAGGTAATCTGCGAGAACAAGCCGAGGTTATCGGTGACCTTGCCGGCAATAAAAAGACTGCCTGACGAAAACACCGGTCTGCTGTTTTTCTGGAAATCGGCGGATGGGTCATCGCTCTTGGAGGTATTGGCAACCTTGGCGTAGTTGACAACACCCATCACCGAGAGAGGAAGTGCGCGGGCCCCCATGGTGTAGCCGGTCATTTTGAACATCCGGCCATAGGGGGTGAGCTCAGGGAACTGCCCACCAGCGTGACAGGCGACGCAGTTCTGGCCGGTCTGACGGGCGAATGCCGGGAGGGCTCGTGCCTCCAAGGGAACCAGAGTGACAAAAGCCACCAACAGTGCCACGGAAAATCCGGCGATCTCCGGGAGCCTTGAAAAAAATTTCTTTGCTAGCCTGGGCATTGCATGATCCTTTCCGGAGACTCTGGATTTTTCGATCGCTTTATTTCAGTGTGGCAGGTTTTCCAATCTGTGTAAAAAGGTAATTTTATTTGTGTCAATCCACAGCCCATGAAAATATATTTGTTGCGTTGTCACAACGAATAACGCCAACAAAGTCATCCCGTAACAGCATTCAATGTTGCAGTCGGAGTTGGGTTCTATTTGCCCGCCTCCTCCTGTTTGAATGCTGCGATACGCCTGGCAAGATGGAATGACATGGCCATATCTGCGCAGCGCCGGTTTCCCCTGCAAGGCCTGTCGTGTCGGCGATGAAGCTGGCCTGCTTCGCGGCCTGCCTCTGTCCCGGAGTACTTTAGAACGGCATCTTGGGCATGCCTTTCATGCCGCCCATGCGCTTCATCATCTTCATCATGCCGCTGCCCTTCATCTTTTTCATCATGCCCTGCATTTGCTCGAACTCCTTGAGCAGCCGGTTGACTTCCTGAACCTGCACGCCCGAGCCGGCCGCAATGCGGCGCTTGCGGGTGGCCTTGATGAGTTCGGGCTTGCGGCGCTCCAGCGGCGTCATGCTCTGGATGATGCCTTCCTTGCGCTTGATGTCCTTTTCGGCCCGGTCCATGTCAACCTGGCCGGCTTTGGCCGCCATTTGCGCCGGCAGTTTGTCGAGCAGACTGGACAGGCCGCCCATGCTCTTCATCTGCTGCAACTGGCTTAAAAAATCACCCAGGTCAAAACCGTCGCCCGACTTGATCTTGGCCGCCAGCTTTTGCGCCGCGGCCACATCAACGCCCGCGGCTACCTGCTCGACCAGCGCAACAATGTCGCCCATGCCCAAAATGCGGCCGGCGTGGCGCTCGGCGTCAAACACTTCCAGCCCATCGAGTTTTTCGCTGGTGCCCGAGAACTTGATCGGCGCACCGGTAATTTGCCGCACGCTCAGCGCGGCGCCACCGCGTGAGTCGCCGTCGGTCTTGGTCAAAATGATGCCGGTCAGCGGCAATGCGTCCTTGAAGGCTTTGGCGGTGTTGACCGCGTCCTGGCCCTGCATGGCATCGACGACAAACAGCGTTTCGACCGGATTGAGCGCCGCGTGCAGTTCCTTGATCTCCTTCATCAGCGCTTCATCAATGGCCAGGCGGCCGGCCGTGTCCACCAGCAGCACGTCAAAGAAATGCTTGCGGGCGTAGTCGAGGGCAGCGCGGGCAATGGCAACAGGTTTTTGATCCGGCGCGCTCGGAAACCACTCGGCGCCAGCCTGCTGCGTGACCACCTTGAGTTGCTCGATCGCGGCCGGCCGATAGACGTCACCCGACACCGTCAGCACTTTCTTCTTGCGCTTTTCGATCAGGTGCTTGGCCAGCTTGGCGGTGGTGGTGGTTTTACCCGCGCCTTGCAAGCCGGCCATCAGGATCACCGCAGGCGGCTGCGCCGCCAGGTTGATGTCGCTGACGCCTTGGCCCATGGTCGCCGCCAGTTCACGGTTGACGATGCCGACCAGCGCCTGGCCGGGTGAGAGTGAGCCCATCACTTCCTGGCCGAGCGCCTTGTCCTTGACGCGGGCGATGAAGTCGCGCACCACCGGCAGCGCCACGTCGGCCTCCAGCAGCGCCATCCGCACCTCGCGCAGCATGTCCTGGACATTGGATTCGGTAATGCGGGCCTGGCCGCGCATTTCCTTGACGAGGCGGGATAACTTGTCGGTAAGGGCTGAAGCCATCAATGGAGTCCGGTAAGGGGTAAGGTGCAAAGACAACGCAAGGGCTTTGCCAGAAGAGCAAAAAGGTCATCAAGGACCTGTGCAAGCGCTAAACTCTGGCCATGATTTTAGCTTCGACTGCCTGGTGGGGCCTTGCCACGGCCGCGGGTGCCGCCGCCGCCTATGCTGTGCTTGCGCTGGCCTCCCGGCACTTGTCCCCGGTCAGCCTGCGCGGCGTGTTGCTGGCCGCCTGGCTGCTGCACGCGCTGGCGCTCGCCGAGGGATTGCTGGGCCAGCCACCCCGATTTGGCTTTGCGCCAGCACTGTCAATGATCGTCTGGCTAATGCTCACCGTCTATGCCATTGAAAGCCGACTGTTTCCGCAGCTTCAGGCGCATTGGGCGCTGGCCGGGCTGGGCAGCCTCACCGTCCTGCTGTCGCTGGTTTTCCCCGGCACCAGTTATCCAGTCATCGCTTCCCCCTGGCTACCGTTGCACTGGGCCCTGGGCATTGCCTCCTACGGACTGTTTGCAGTGGCCGTGGTGCATGGCTGGCTGATGAACCGGTCTGAACGTGCCATCCGGACGGCGGCACCATCGGAGGAGCCCGGCATGCCGCTCCTGACGCTGGAGCGCCTCACCTTTCGCTTTGTCGAGGCTGGATTTGTGCTGCTATCAGCGACTTTGCTGGTGGGCTGGCTGTTTGCCGAAACGCTTTATGGTCCGGGATCAGCCTGGAAGTGGACCCACAAAAACGTATTTTCAGTGCTGGCATGGTTTACCTTCGCTGGCTTGCTGGCCGGTCGCGCCCGCCTTGGATGGCGCGGGCGCAAGGCTGTTCGGGTACTGTATCTGGGGTCGGGACTTTTGCTGCTGGGTTATATCGGTTCGAGTTTCGTGCTGGAAGTCATTTTGAGGCGGACATGAAATACCTTTTGGTGCTGGCGCTCGCCGGGGCTGCTTTCTGGCTCTGGCGTCATGGCCGCGAGGCCGAAAAGCGCGACGCTGCGGGCGCCCGGTCCAACCGCTCGCAGTCTGCTGCCAAGGAGGCTGAAATTACCGAAATGGTGGCCTGCGATGTCTGCCAGGTGCATCTGCCGCGCTCCGAGGCCCTGATCGGCTCCCGGGGCATCTACTGCAGTGACGCGCACCGCCGCCAAGCCGGTGGCTAGTGCCCAATGACTCCGCAAGACCTCGCCGGAACCAACTCCGCAGAAGGAATCTCCGGCCCTTGGGAAACCACATCCGCGCCAGGTTCCTTTGGCCGCCTCTGGCGCGTTTTCATGACAGCGCGCGTGGCGATTGCGGTCGTGCTGGTGCTTCTGCAGGCATTCATGCACGCCATGGGCAGCCTGGCGAACGGCTGGCCCATCGCAGTGTGCGTCGCCTACCTGGGCGCCACGCTGGCCATACGGCTTTGGGGTCGGCCCCGTCCGCCTGGCCGGATGTTCGATGCGCAATGGATCTTGACCATTGGCACGGATGTCGTCACGTTTTCACTGCTCGGCTTCGTGCAATCTGGCAGCATCAACTACACTCCGCTGTTCGCCCTGCCCGTGTTGCTGTCGTCGGTTCTCGGGCCGATTGTGCTGGCCTTCGGCACCGCTGCCAGCGTGACGCTGCTGCTGCTCTCCGATGCCTGGTGGAATTCGCTGCAGGCAGTGGGTGATTCCAGCGCGCGCTTTCTCCAGGCTGGCCTGAGTGGCTCGGGATTTTTTCTGGTAGCGTTGCTGGCCAACCAGTTGGCCCTGCGGCTGACGCGAGAGGAGCAGTTGGCCAAGCGCAGTCAATCGGCCGCGCACATGCAAACGCTGGTCAATGAACTGGTGATTGAATCGCTGGCTGACGGCATTTTGGTGATTGATATCCACGGCGTGGTGCGCTCTGCCAATCCGGCCTCGATACGTTTGCTGGCGACGCAGGTTGTGGTTCGCGGCAGGCCATTTTCACTTGCCACGGAAGCCGCCTGGCAACCATTGGCTGACCTGATGCGCCAAACCTTCACGACGCAGTCCGCGCAGGAAGCCGAAATCAGCCTCGCCTATCCGGCCCCCAACGCCAGACGATTGCATGTGCGCACGCGCCTGGCCGCTTCGCAAAGCGGCGGTCACGAAAGCCTGTGCGTGATGTTTCTCGAAGATCTGCGTGAAATGGAAGCACGCGTCCGGACCGAAAAGATGGCGGCAATGGGGCGAATGTCGGCTGCAGTGGCCCACGAAATAAGGAACCCGCTGGCCGCCATTTCGCAAGCCAATGCCCTGCTTGAGGAAGACCTGCACGATGCCAGCCAGCGCCAACTTACTGCCATGGTCAGGCAAAACGCGCAGCGCCTGGCCAAAATTGTGGATGAGGTGCTGAATATTTCGCGGGTCCAGGAGCAATTGCCAGCGCCTCAGGCAGGCGCGCTGCTGCTTGACGACGCGGTGCTTCACGTCACTACCGACTGGGCCCACCAAAACACGGCGACGCAGCGAATGTGTGTCACGACCGACTCGGCCAATGCCGCAGTGCGCTTTGATCCAGAACATTTGCGGCGCTTGATGATCAACCTGCTGGACAATGCCTTGCGCTACGCCAGCACGTCGGCAGGTGCGATTGAGGTGGCCACGCAGTTGGTAAGGCCTGGCCTGGCCCGGCTGAACATCTGGAGCGACGGACAAGCCCTGGAGCAGGCAGTCCTGACACATCTTTTCGAACCCTTCTTTTCCTCCGAGAGCCGCTCCAGCGGACTGGGCCTCTACATCTGCCGGGAACTGTGTGAACGCCATGGCGCACTCATCGGCTACCAGCGCGTTCTACGCGCGGCTACCGAGGGAAATGAGTTTTTTGTCCTGTTCAATTCGGCGTCGCAGCCCCTGGGCCCCCCCCTGGCGCACATTGACACCCTTCTCGTCTGAAACCATGAGCCTGCAAGCACCCAATCCTCAACCGGCTCATATCCTTGTCATCGACGATGAGCCGGATCTGCGAACCCTGTACGAACTGACCCTCCTGCGGGAAGGCTATCGGGTGGAAGCAGCCGGCGATCTGCTGCAAGCGCGCGAGCAACTCAGGGAGCACCGATTCGATGCAGTAATTACCGACATGCGCCTGCCCGACGGCTTGGGGCTTGAGCTGTTGCGAGACCTGGCCGTCCAGCAGCGTCCGGAACGTTGCGTGGTCATCACGGCGCATGGATCCGCGGAAAATGCGGTGGAAGCGCTCAAGGCGGGAGCGTTTGACTACCTCACCAAGCCTGTCGATCTCAAGCAGTTCCGAAGCGTAGTGGCATCGGCGATACAAGGCACCCCCAATGGCGGGGCACCGGTCAAAAGCGAGCCTGTCACGCCAACGCCCGGTTCGCGGCCTGCGACCGTCCCCGCCTCTGAAAATGCTTCCGCGCTTCTGGAAAAGCTGGTCGGTGAATCGCCCATGATGCGCGCCGTCAAATCCCGCATTGTCAAGGTCGCCGGCAGCATGGCCCCGGTTTTGATACAGGGCGAGTCCGGCACCGGAAAGGAGCTGGTGGCACGCGCGGTGCATGGGTGCAGCCACCGGGCGAGCGAGCCTTTCATCGCGGTCAACTGCAGTGCGATCCCGGAAAGCCTGATGGAAGCGGAATTTTTTGGTGCGCGCAAGGGCGCTTACACCGGCTCGGCGCAGGACCGGCAAGGCTACTTTCAGGCCGCCAAGGGCGGCACCCTGTTTCTTGACGAGATCGGCGACTTGCCGCTGGCCATGCAATCAAAGCTGCTGCGGGCGATTCAGGAGCGCACTGTGCGGCCGCTCGGTTCACCCCAGGAAGACGCAGTCGATGTACGCATCGTCAGTGCAACGCACAAGGACCTCACCGCCGAAGTGCAAGCCGGCGCATTTCGCCAGGATTTGTATTACCGGCTCAACGTAATCGAAATTGTGGTGCCGCCGCTGCGCGAGAGGAGCGAAGACCTGCCGGCACTTTGCCATGCCCTGCTTGCCAGAATCTGCCAGGAGTCGGGCTTGCGAATGCCCGAGCTGACCGGCGCGACGATGGAACAATTGCGATCAAGCCCGTTCAACGGCAATGTCCGGGAACTGGAAAATGTCCTGCACCGCGCGGTCGCCCTGAGCGAAGGCGGCGAATTGCAATTTGATGCGCTGCCACCAAAAGATGTCCTTGTTCCAGAAAATCTGCAGGACTACCTGGACCAGCAGGAGCGAAATATTCTGGCCAAGGTGCTGGAGGAGACCGGCTTCAACCGGACCGCGGCCGCGGCCAGACTGGGTTTGAGCCTGCGCCAGATGCGCTACCGCATTGCCCGCCTGAACATCTCGACACCGGGCAACGATGATGCAGGCGATGACGAGCCCTGAACACCGGGGTGGCTGCTCCCCCGCCGCTGCCCTGTGGCAAAACGGCTGGTACCGCTACGCACGCGCGCTGGCTTCGCCCAATTTCGACGCGCGACCGGCCAGCACGGCGATTGACCTGATCGTGATTCACTCCATCAGCCTGCCACCTGGCGAATTTGGCAACGGCTGCGTGCAGCGGCTCTTCACCAACCAGCTTGACTGGGACGCACATCCTTATTTTCAGGGTATCCGCGGCTTGCAGGTGTCGTCGCATTTTTTCATTACACGCTTGGGAGCGTTGTGGCAATTTGTCGCTTGCGGCGACCGCGCCTGGCATGCTGGCCAGTCGAGCTACCGGGGCCGCGGCAACTGCAACGACGACTCCATCGGCATTGAGCTCGAAGGCCTCGAAGGCGACACCTTTGAGCAATGCCAGTATGAAACCCTGACCGGGCTGTGCGCAGCGCTGCTTGACGCCTACCCCATAGCCCACATTGCCGGGCACGAGCACATTGCCCCAAAACGCAAAACGGACCCCGGCCCGGGTTTTGACTGGTCCGCGCTGCAGCGTTCACTGGCATCTCCGCCTCAGTGTTTTCCCGCAATCAGTTAGTCAGGTTCGGGACCGCGAACACGCCATTCAGGGCGCTGCCTCCCGCCAATAAGGCCGTCCGGCATCTTTCCCTGCAGCACTGTCAAGGCCGGTCCACGCCTGTGCGCACCAGTGCCGTGTCGGCATTGGCCAGACCCGATCAGTTCAGGCTCTGCCGCCAATTGGACAGCCGACGACGTGATCGATTCAGGCCGCTCCAGCGGGGGTCAATAAAAAGGCCTGGAATGTAACAATGCCATTCGTCGACCGTACACTACCAGTAGTGGCTTGTATTGGTTCGACACCCTAGGTATAGTGTCTAAGCCATTAAATCAGTTTAAGGCCGGTCAGGTCGATTCTGGTGAGATTGCGAAGGCATCAGTTGATCAAGACAGACAGCCAGTAGCCGATCCGCAATTGCCCTGAACCGTAACTCAAGCCGATCAGAAAACAAGGCCAAGAGAAAATCATGCGACCAACACAACCGATGCTCTCTGTCATGCCCGGCGCACGAGCCGGTTGTGAGACATCCGGCAATGCCAATGCACAAACCAGCGCCCTCGCTCGTTACCCCATCATTCGCCGCAATGGCAGCGTCGTCCCGTTCGAGCCCGACAAGATCGCCGCGGCCATGATGAAGGCTTTTCTCGCCGTGTACAGTACCCAGGATGCGGCATCGACAAGCGTTCGCGAAACCGTCGATGACCTGACCCAGGGTGTCATTCGTGCGCTGGTACGCTCGCGCCCCAGCGGGGGAACCTTTCACATTGAAGACATGCCAGCCCAAGCCACAGACATGCCCTTGCTGCATGCAATGGATGGCGGCAACAAGGTTGCGCTCGATCTGCGAAACCTGCAGGCGCTGACTGAAGCGGCGTGCGCCGACCTGGGCGCGCAAGTCATTCCTGACCCGATTGTTGCCGAGACCTGCCGCAACCGGTATGACGGCGTGCCGATAGACGAGGTCTACAAAGCCTCGATCCTGGCAGCCCTCACGCTGATCGAAAAGGAACCGGACCACACCTACGCCACTGCGCGCCTGCAGCTGCACACCGTCCGCAGGGAGGTTCTGGGCGAAGAAGTCAGTCAGGAAAAGACAACTACCCGCTATGCCGGGTACTTTCCGCAGTTCACCGCCAAGGGCGTCAAGAATGAACTGCTCGACGAAAGGCTTCAGCAGTTTGATCTGGCTCGCCTGGGCGCAGCACTCAAGCCGGAACGCAACCTGAAGTTTGACTACCTCGGGCTGCAGACCCTGTATGCCCGTTACTTCCTGCATCTGCGCAAGCAACGCGTTGAATTGCCACAGGCTTTTTTCATGCGCTTTGCGCTCAATGAAATCAATCGCAACGAGCGGGCCATCGAGTTCCACGAACTCCTCTCGTCATTTGACTTCATGTCAGGCACACCAACACTGTTCAATGCCGGCACGCTGCGCTCGCAGCTTTCGTCGTGCTGCCTCACCGCAGTCTTCGATGGCCTGGGTGGCATTTACGATGCCACCCAGGAAAAGGCCTTGCTGTCCAAATTCGCGGGCGGCCTGGGTGCGCGGACTGAAGACCACTTACTACCTGTGCACCATGAGCGCCAGGCGCGCCGAGAAATCCACCGTCGAAGCCGGCAAGATGAACGCGGTTTCATCGGGCGCCGATGCAGCACCAGCGCTGATGGGCATATCACCGGGCACGGACATCAGGTTCTGCGTCATCAACGATTCGGGTTGCGGGGCCTGCCAATAGGCACACCACCAAAATGCTTCAACCGATTCGATGCCAACTCGATGCAATTGAGCAACACTAATTTGCCGCGATGTGAATGAACACTTTTCATTTTGTATCACTGCTTTCATAATCACGAAATATTGGAACTCTCTATGTTGACCTGGGACGACGAAGTCAAACCATCTTTGCAAGAATCTTTTACCAGCGGCCTGTCAGATAGCCGCTCGATGGATCTTCCACCTCTTTCCCTGGCTTCATTCGAGCAGCCTCAAAAACAAGACCACAAGCGCACGCTGCATGACGGCGCAGCTTCATCGGCATCGGCACGGCGCATCAGGGCTACCTGCAAACGCATCGTCAACGGCCAGTCTGACGTCAACCAGCTCGTTCCATTCAAATACAAATGGGCCTGGGAAAAGTATCTGGCTACCCACGCCAACCACTGGATG
>JAHFQQ010000321.1 GCA_023259235.1 Polaromonas sp.
GGATGCTGGGGTTTGGCATCGAGCCGGCCCAGCACCTTCAAGCCTCCGCCCTTGATGGCCGCCAGCAGCTCAGCACGCGATCGCAGCCCCAGATGCTCGGCAAAATCAGACAGGATCAGCCAGCCTTCGCCGCCAGGCGCCAGGTGCGCCGCCAGCCCATTGAGAAAACCCAACAACATGCGGCTACCCTCGTCATACACCGCGCCTTCGAGGGACGAACTGGGCCGTGCAGGCAGCCAGGGTGGATTGCACACGATCAGGGATGCGCGGCCTTGCGGAAACAAATCGGCCTGAATCACTTGCACGCTTACTCCCGCCCGCCCGGACACACCCAACCGCGCCAGGTTGTCACGGGCGCAAGCCAGTGCGCGCGGATCCTGGTCGGTCGCCACCACCTGACGGATGCCACGCCGTGCCAGCAGCGCGGCCAGTACACCGGTGCCGGTGCCGATATCAAATGCCACGATCGGCTCTGCTCCCGCAGGCAGCGGCGCCTTCGCTATAAGGCCCACATACTCGCCACGCAGCGGAGAAAACACACCATAATGCGGATGAATACGGTTGTGGGGCGGCTCACCGAGCGCTGCAATTTCAACGCCTTTTTTGCGCCATTCATGCGCGCTAACCAGGCCCAGCAGATCACGCAGTGAAGCCACCGATGGGCCCGCAGCGTCGTTGGCATGGCCCCAGGCTTCGGCACAAGCTTGCCGTACGTCCGGTGCCCGGCGCAGCAGGATGCTGTAATCGGCATTGAACGGCATCAATACCATGCCCAATACACGAGCGCGCTGCGCCTGGGCCTGGCGATGCAGGTGGAATGCCTCGGCAGCCGATGGCGCGCAGGCTACCTCTTTAGCGGGTCTTTTCCGCGAATTTTTCGAGGCTTCAGCCGGTTTATCGACCCGCCGCGCCAGCGCCTGCAGCAACTGCCGGGCGTTTTGAAAATCGCCGCGCCAGAGCAGGGCCGTTCCTTCACAAGCCAGCCGGTAGGCACTATTGGCGGTGGTCGTGTCGTCAGCCAGCACAACCTGTTTGGGCGGCGGCGCGCCACGTTCCGAGCGCCAACGCGCCGAGTGCGTCTGGCCCGCTTCCGTCCAGTGAATGGCGGGCCCCGAGCTGGTCAGGGGTTGTGCACTGTAAACGGGGGAGATGGAAGGCATGGGTGCTCAAACTGCAAGGAAAGATGGTCCTGTTTTAACAGATGCGGCAAACTTTCCTACCGCCGGCATCGTCCAAAACCTACAGGCGGCGCTCCGCCAGGCGGTTAACGTCGGATTTCAAGTTCCGGAGACATCCATGCAGAAATTCGCCGTACGCGCGCCTGACGACAACAATCAAAAAACCCCTGCGCAACGCACCCGCGAAGCCGGATTGCCCGCCACCCACCAAAAAAAGTCCAACTGGCCGTTTCTCGTGGCAGACACACCTGCCATCGGGCCTGACCGCGACGCAAGCCAGCCCGTGCGCCCTTCGTGAGAGTCAAGCGGCGGGTTTGGCCTGCTTGGCCAGGGTGATGACCAACAAGACCAGGGCCCCCACCAGCAGCCCCACACCGATACTCATGGCCCATGGCGTCACTGTGGCCAGCATGGCGCCCACGCCGTTCACGGCACCGGCCTGCTGTGCCAGCGCTTTGATGGCGTCGTGCAATGGAGTGATGCCATGAACCAGAATGCCGCCACCGACCAGAAACATGGCCACCGTACCCGCTGCGGACAAACCCTTCATGAGCCAGGGTGCCGCATGCAAAATGGCGCGCCCCAGGCTTCGCTGAAAACGCCGCAGCGCGTTGGGGCCAGCGCGCCGGCTGAGGTAGAGTCCACCATCATCAATCTTGACAATGCCCGCCACCAGGCCATAGACACCCACGGTCATCACCACGGCGATGCCGCTCAGCACCGTCAGTTGCGTGGCGAACGGGCTTGTCTGAACCGTGCCCAGCGTGATGGTCACAATTTCGGCCGATAAAATGAAGTCGGTGCGCACTGCACCCTTGATCCTGCTTTTTTCCAGCGCCAGCAGATCAAGCGCCGGATCGGCCAGTGCGGCCACCAGGGCGTCACGCTCGATCTCATGCCCGGCAGCGTCTTGCAGAAACCTGTGGGCCAGTTTTTCAACACCTTCGAAGCAAAGATAGGCGCCACCCGCCATCAGCAGTGGCGTCACAGCCCAGGGGGCAAGGGCGCTGATGGCCAGGGCGGCAGGCACCAGAATGGCCTTGTTGATGAACGAGCCCTTGGCCACGGCCCAGACCACGGGCAGTTCCCGCTCGACCTTTACACCGGAAACCTGCTGCGCATTGAGCGCCAGATCATCGCCAAGCACACCCGCCGTTTTCTTGGCGGCCAGCTTGGAAAGCAGTGCCACATCATCGAGCACGGAGGCAATGTCATCAATTAAGGCAAGCAAGCTGGTGGCCATGGTTCTTCCTGGTAATGGCAAAAGTCCTGGACGGAAAGGTTGACCAGCATGATGACATCCATGAGGCATGCATCACAATGTGTGCAAGTATCTCCCTGCATGGCCGGATGCTTCAGATGACGGATGATTCATTGGTGAAATTGTGACGAGTACGCGACCTCCATGGGGTTGGCTCCGCCTATGAGCGCTGTCGCGCGCCTGACCATTTACGTTGCGGTTCAGGCGACCCAATATCCCTACTGTGCAATCAAGCAGCGACCGCGCGTATGCTCCGCTACAGGAGCGTCTGGTCGTGCAAACGCACCATTGCCGGACTCGTATCGCGTTCATCGGGAGGTACACCATGAAATCGCTGGACATTATTTTCACAGCCGGATCGTGGATCGCGGGCAGCTCCGACAAGGCTGGCCGACGGACTCACCAGGCGATGCCCGAGGCCGGGTCCCGTCCTTCTTTTTGTCTGCGACTTCCGGCCATGAGGACAAGTGTGGGCGTCAAATCAATCAAGGGAGCATTCCATGAGTGAAGGGAACCCGGTTCTTGAGGGCGATGACTTCACCCTGGGCGTCGAGATCGCACGGATCGCCCCAAATGGCATGCTGCTCGGGCATGCGCATGGCGAGCCGGTGATTCTGGCGCGCCATGGTAATGAGTTGTTTGCCGTGGGCGCCACCTGCACTCACTATGGCGGACCACTGGCCGAGGGCCTGCTTGTCGGCGATACGCTGCGCTGCCCGTGGCACCACGCCTGCTTCAGCCTTCGAACCGGCGAGGCACTGCGTGCGCCAGCGCTGAATCCGGTTTCGTGTTGGCGCGTCGAGCAGCGCGACGGCAAAGCCTAC
>JAHFQQ010000322.1 GCA_023259235.1 Polaromonas sp.
ACGCCGCCGGGGGTGATGTTGGGACCGGCAATGTGCACGCCCTTGCCGTCGTTGATGAAGTTGCGCCCGCCACCATTGGCGCCGTGGCACTCGGCGCAGCCGCGCGACATGAAGAGATAGCGGCCCTGCTGCAGGCTGGCCGCATCGGTCGGCAAGGCGACCGGCTGCACCGAGACGCTGATTTGGCGCATTCGCTTGCGTTCGGCCAGCTGCGTGCCCAGCACGGCAGTGGCCACCACTAGCAGAACCACGACCGCCAAAACCCATGCTCCCCATTTGATCCAGCGGCTCATGCAAGTCTCCTTCTGGATCGGGACGTCGACCCTCTTTGTCTTTACTTAACTTTACATATTTCAACTTTAGCCCCGGCCTCGCGCTTTGTCAAAACAAGGCGTTGCCCTTGCTATCCTGTTGCACATGACCGCCCCGATCCGCCGCATCGCCCACCTCGACATGGACGCGTTTTTCGCATCGGTCGAGCTGCTGCGCTACCCACAGCTCAGGGGACTGCCAGTGGTGATTGGCGGCGGGCGGCGCAGGGTGGATGAGGAGTTGCTGGCCACCCAGGGCGAGCGGGCGCTGCGCTTCATTCCATTGGCAAGCTTTCCGCTGCTCCGGGACTACGTGGGGCGCGGCGTCATCACCACGGCCACCTACGCGGCCCGGCAGTTTGGCGTGGGCTCGGCCATGGGCATGATGAAAGCAGCCAGGCTGTGCCCGCAGGCCATCGTGCTGCCGGTGGATTTTGACGAAATCCGCAAATACTCGCGGCTGTTCAAGGGCGCCATCCTGGAGGTTGCGCCGCTGATGGAGGACCGCGGGGTGGACGAGGTCTACATCGATTTCACCGAGGTGCCGGGCGGTCAGCGCGAAGGCGGCCGGGTGCTGGCGCGGCTGATCCAGAAAAGCATCTTTGACACGACCGGCCTGACCTGCTCGGTCGGCGTGGCGCCCAACAAGCTGCTGGCCAAGATGGCCAGCGAATTCAACAAGCCCAATGGCATTTCGGTGCTTTACGAGGCGGATCTGCCGGCGAAAATCTGGCCCCTGAATTGCCGCAAGATCAATGGCATAGGCCCCAAGGCAGGTGAAAAGCTGAGCCGACTGAACATTCACACTATCGGCGAGCTGGCCGCCTTTGATCCGGCAGCATTGATCACCCACTTCGGCAAGGCCACGGGCACGTGGATGCATGCGGCCGCCTGGGGGCGCGATGACCGTCCGGTGGTGACCGAGAGCGAGCCCGTCAGCATCAGCCGCGAAACCACGTTTGAGCGCGATCTGCATGCGGTGCGCGACAGAGCCGAGCTGGGCCTGATCTTCACCCGGCTGTGCGAACAGGTGGCGGCCGATCTGCAGCGCAAGGGCTACGTCGCCAAAACCATGGGCATCAAGCTGCGCTACGACGACTTCAGGATTGCCACGCGCGACCAGACCCTGGCCAGCTACACGGCGGACGCCCGGACCATACGCCACATCGCGGGCCTGTGCCTCAAGCGGGTGCCGCTGGACCGGCCGCTGCGCCTGCTGGGTGTGCGCACGGCCACACTCGCAAAAGCCGGAGAAGTCCCAATACATGATGGAAATTTGGTTCTAGCCCAATCAGGTCATGTGCATGCAGCTACTGAATCAATAGCACTCAATCAGCTTTTCTAGACTTTGAAACAGTTGTTGCCTGTGTCCGGGCGGGTCGCAGCGTCCCGGGCGTGACTGGCCGGATCTGCCGGCCTGAATTACAGTGCAGGCATGAACACACTGACCTGCTTTTCACTTTCCACCACCGACCAGGTCGCCCATCTGGTGCTCAATCGCCCGGATGCGATGAACACCATGCACCCGACCTTCTGGCGCGAGCTCGATGAGGTGCTGACGCAACTGCACAAGTCTGCGCAGGCCCGGGTGCTGTTGATCTCCAGCACCGGCAGGCATTTCAGCGCCGGCATGGCGCTGGAAACCTTTGGCGGCGGCATTGCCATGGACGACCAGAGCCCCGAAGGCCGCGCAGCCATCTTTGACCTGCTGGCCGACATGCAGGCCACCTTCAGCAAACTTGAAACGCTGCGCATTCCCGTGATTGCGGCGATTCAGGGCGGCTGCATTGGCGGCGCGGTTGACATGGTGACGGCCTGCTGCCTGCGCTATGCGACAGCCGACGCGTTTTTCTGCATCCAGGAAATCAACATCGGCATGGTGGCCGATCTAGGCACCCTGCAGCGCCTGCCCAAGCTGATTCCGCTGGGCGTGGTGAAGGAGTTGGCCTACACCGGGCGCCGCCTGTCGGCGCAGAAGGCGCTGGGTTACGGTCTAGTGAACGAGGTGTTTGATTCGCACGAGGCCATGCTGGCCGCCGCGCTGCAATGCGCGAAGGAGATTGCCAGCAAGCCGCCGGTCGCCATCTGGGGTACCAAGCAGGTCATCCACTATGCCCGTGACCACTCGGTGAACGATGCACTCAAGCAGATGGGCTGGGTCCAGGGTGCGATCTGGAGCAATGAGCATGTGCGCGAGGCCGTCACGGCCATGAAAGAAAAGCGCGCGGGCCATTTCACGGCACTGTCTGAACTCCAATCTTTTAAGGAAATAGGCCTGTAGCCCATACCGGATATCAGTAGGCAGCTACTATTCCAATAGCAACCTTATTGCCGTGCGGTGCGAATATTGGGCGGCAGCGTCTGCGGAGAGCTGGTGCGAAACGGGTTGATGTCGAGCCCGCCGCGCCGCGTATAGCGTGCATACACCGACAGCCTGGCCGGCTTGCAGCGCGTCCACAAATCCATGAAGATGCGCTCGACGCATTGCTCATGAAACTCGTTGTGCTTGCGAAAGCTCACCAGGTACTGCAGCAGTCCGGCCTGCTCGATCTGCGGCCCGCTGTAGCTGATCTGCACGCTGCCCCAGTCCGGCTGGCCGGTGACCGGGCAATTGCTTTTGAGCAGCTTGCTGGTCAGCACCTCGCTCACCGGCTGCTCATCAAACGCGGCCGTTAACAGCTCGGGTGCCGGCGTGTACTGGCTGCACTCGACGTCGAGCCGGTCCAGGCTCAGGCCGTCGAGTTCATGCGCCGGCTCACGCTCAAACATGTCGGGTAAAAGCAGTTTCACGCCCACTTGCGGGGCCTGCGCCGCGCCGCGCCAGGCCGCTTCACTGATATCGGCGCGAAGGCACGCCTGCACCGCGGACGCATCCGCAAAACTGGTCTGGCTGAAGCTGTTCAGATAGAGCTTGAAGGATTTGCTCTCAATGATGTTGGGGGTTTCGCAGG
>JAHFQQ010000086.1 GCA_023259235.1 Polaromonas sp.
TTCATGCTCACCCAACGTCTGATGTGGATTGTCTGGCCCGCTTTTTTGGTGGCTGGCGTGATTGAAACACTGGTTTTCACGGTTGTGGATCCGCGGGATTTGCAGTGGTTTGGTCATCCCCTGTCGATTTCCCCGGAAGGCGTCTATACCTTGGCATTTTTCGTCTTTTGGGTGTTGACCACGGCGTCCAGCGCATTGACCACGCTGCTAGCCATGTCGTCCTTTGAGGTTAATCGCTGCCCGATGCCGGTCAATGCACGCCCCGATGGCTGCCCGAAGCAAGGTGGGTGCTGAATGCGCAAGCCTCGCTGCGGATGATGTCGGGCTTGCGCCCATTTCAAAATGCAAGAATTGGTTTCACTGGCCGGACAACTGGTTATTGTTCACGATCAGCCGGAGGGCATCGGTGTTGAGGATGCGCACATGGCGCTGCTTGACCTCCACGATCCCGTCTTCCGAAAACTTCGAAAACGTCCGGCTCACGGTTTCGAGCTTGAGGCCCAGGTAACTGCCTATTTCCTCACGGGTCATGCGCAGCACGAACTCTGATTGCGAAAAACCGCGGGCATGCAGACGTTGCACCAGGTTGAGCAGGAACGCCGCCAGACGCTCCTCGGCGCGCATGCTGCCGAGCAGGAGCATAACGCCGTGCTCCCGCACAATTTCACGGCTCATGATTTTATGCACATGGTGCTGCAGGGCGGAGACCTCGCGTGATAATTTTTCGATAAGGTCAAACGGCATGATGCACACTTCCGCGTCTTCCAGCGCCACGGCATCGCAGGTGTGGTGGTCGTGAACGATGCCATCCAGCCCGATGATTTCTCCAGCCATCTGAAAGCCAGTCACCTGATCGCGCCCATCTTCGGACGCGACACAGGTCTTGAAGAAACCGGTCCGGATGGCATACAGCGAGGTAAATTTCTCGCCGTTGCTGAACAGGGCAGAGCCGCGCCTGACGCGGCGGCGGGTACCGACCATTTTATCGATCCGGTCCAGTTCGTCGGCACTCAATCCCATGGGCATGCATAGCTCTCGAAGGTTGCAGTTGGAGCAGGCAACCTTGATGGATTGAGGAGTCATGAAGAGTATTTTCGCTTCACCGACAGGCTTTGCGCCCTGAGTCACGGCTGATGCCGATGGTTTGACATCCAGCATGGCATTGTCCTCGGAGGGACTGGCGGATTGAAGCGGGACTCGGTTTGTCATTGATCCACGTCAAGAACGTACAGCGTGATTTCCGGCATATTGAAACGTCTGATCCGAAAATTTCGGGCATGTTCTCAAAAGTGCCGCCTCAACGCAACTCGACTAATTGTATGCCGTCCCTATTTCCCGAGTTAATTCGTCGGTTTGGTGTGTCCGGCCCACGCTACACCTCATATCCGACAACAGACCACTTTGTGGAGGCTTTTACGCCGGACCATCTTGCACAGGCATTGGCGCAGCGCAGGGATGGCGCCGCGGCCATGATGCTGCCGTTGTCCCTTTATGTGCATATTCCTTTCTGTGAATCGATGTGTTACTACTGTGCCTGCGACAAGATCGTTACCAGTCACCATGAGCACGGCCAGGCTTACTTGGGCTACCTGAGACGCGAGACAAACTTGTACACCGCGCATGCGGGCGCGGGTCAGTCCGTGAGCCGGATGCATCTGGGGGGTGGCACGCCAACGTTCCTGAGCGATAGCGAACTGCGTGAACTGATGGCCATGCTGCGGTGCAGTTTTGTATTTGCCCCAAGCGGCGAATACTCCATTGAAGTGGATCCACGCACAGTGGATGCGACGCGGCTGGCTGCGCTTCGCGAGCTGGGGTTTAACCGGCTTAGCTTCGGTGTGCAGGATTTTGATCTCGCGGTGCAAAAGGCCGTCCACCGGGTCCAGTCTACCGAGAAGATATTTTCTCTGGTGGAATCGGCACGCGCGCTGGGTTTTGAATCCACCAGCATCGATCTGATGTACGGTTTGCCACGGCAGACGCCTGAATCGTTTGATGACACGCTGGCTCAGGTCATCCGATTGCGGCCGGATCGAATTGCGCTGTATGCCTACACGCATCTGCCTGAGCGCCATAGACCGCAGCGCCGCATCATCGCAACTGAGTTGCCCACCATGGACGCCAAGGTGTCGATCCTGTCGCGTTCACTCTCAACGCTCCAGCATGCTGGGTATGTTCACATGGGCATGGGCCACTTTGCCTTGCCCGAAGATTCCTTGGCTGTGGCCAAGCGTCAGGGACGCCTGCATCGTAGTTTCCAGGGCTACGGCACCCATCCCGACTGTGACCTTATCGGGCTCGGAGTGTCGGCCATAGGCAGGGTCGGCGCCACCTGCAGCCAGAACGCCAAGACACTTGAAGAGTATTACGACTATCTGGACCAGGGCCGCCTGCCGGTGGTGCGGGGCTTGGCGCTTTCGCGCGATGATTTGGTACGGCGCACAGTCATCATGGCCCTGATGTGTCAGGGACAGTTGCAGTTTGAGCCCGTCGAACTGGCTCACCTGATTGATTTTAAAAATTACTTCGCCGCTGAATTGACAATTTTGCAGCAGATGCAAGAGCAGGGCCTGGTCGAGCTCAGCGACACGGGCATTGAAGTGACTCCCATGGGCCGCTTTTTTGCCAGCGGCGCCGCCATGGTGTTCGACCGCTACCTTCAGGCCGACCATAAACGTGCAAGGTTTTCCAGGATCCTATAAAAGCGTTTCATGCAAACATCGCTGGCCGTCACGGCATTGCTTATGGGGGTCGCAGGTGGACCTCATTGCATTGCCATGTGCGGTGCGGCCTGCGCCGGTATTGGCAAGGCAGCAGGCGAGCAAAGTGTCTCGGCCCTCTGGATGTTCCAGGCAGGTCGCATGACAGGTTATGCGGCGCTGGGCGCAGTGGCGGCCGCTTCCATGCAGGGCTTGGGCTGGCTGACAACACAAACGGCCGTGATGCGTCCGGTCTGGACCATGTTTCACGTCGCTGCGATGGCGCTGGGGTTGATCCTGGTACTGTTGGCCCGGCAGCCAGTCTGGCTTGACGCGACCGCGCGGAGAGTCTGGCGCAAGGTTCGGGTTCTTCACACCGCATTGGGGCGCAAGGCACCACTGGCGATTGGCGCGCTTTGGACCTTCATGCCTTGCGGGCTGTTGTACTCTGCCTTGCTGGTGGCAGCGCTTGCTGGTGGCCCGCTGGATGGTGCGCTGACCATGGCGCTGTTTGCTCTGGGCAGCAGTGCGTCACTCATGGCGGGGCCCTGGATATTGGTGCGTCTGCACGGCTCTGGTACTGGCGGATGGGGCATCCGTCTGGCTGGCTTGGCCCTGGCAGTCACCTCGGGTTGGGCATTGTGGATGGGGCTGGCGTACAACGCAGCACCGTGGTGCGTAACACCGTGAAACGCCGAAAATACCGACAGCCTAATGTTGCTCGGCGGCTTCAAACCCGGCTGCACCCAGGGTTGCCAGGACCTGCTTTATATGATCGCGCCCGCGTGTCTGAATAACCAGTTCAATCTCAACATTCTGGGCCGAGAGCATGGTGAACGCGCGCTGGTGATGCACCTCGTCGATGTTGGCGCCCGCGCTGGCCACGGTCGTAGTGATCCGGGCCAGTGAACCGGGGATGTCGCGTGCACTGATCTTGATGCGCGCCAGCCGCCCGGCCCGCACCATGCCGCGCTCAATGATGGCTGCCAGCAGCAGTGGGTCGATATTGCCGCCGCAAAGCACCAGCCCGATTTTCTTTCCCGCAAAGCGCGCCGGATATTTGAGCAGCGCCGCCAGTCCGGCTGCACCGGCGCCTTCAACCAGGGTTTTTTCAATTTCGAGCAGCATCACGATGGCCTGCTCAATATCTCCTTCGTCCACCAGCAACAGGTCATCAACCAGTCTTGCAATGATGGCTTGCGCAATGACGCCGGGGGTGCCGACCGCAATGCCATCGGCAATGGTGCTGGCGCCCTGCGGATGGTGGGTACCCTTGATGGCGTTGACCATGCCCGGAAAGCGCGAGGTTTGCACGCCAATGATCTCAATGTCGGGCTTGATGGCCTTGGCGGCCACGGCCATTCCCGCGATCAGGCCACCGCCGCCCACGGCGACCACCAGCGTGTCAATGTCGGGCACGGCCTGCAGTATTTCCAGCGCGACAGTACCCTGGCCAGCGACGATGGCTTCGTCATCGTAGGGGTGAACAAAAACGAGGCCTTCGCGCTCGGCGAGCAGCAGGGCATGGGCGCGTGATTCATCCAGCGTATCGCCGTGAAGCACGATTTCGGCGCCGAAACCGCGTGTGCGTTCAATTTTCACCCCCGGAGTGAAGCGCGGCATCACAATGACGGACCGTATGCCCAGGCGCTGTGCGTGATAGGCCACGCCTTGAGCATGATTGCCAGCGCTCATGGCGATCACGCCGCGACGGCGTTCATCACCAGAGAGCTGCGAGAGTTTGTTACAGGCGCCGCGCTCCTTGAAAGAGGCGGTGTATTGCAGGTTCTCAAACTTCAGGTAAATTTGCGCTCCCGTGAGCTGAGAGAGCGTCTGCGATGCTACGCAGGGCGTGTTGAGCAAATGCCCCTGCAGGCGCCGTGCGGCTTGTTCAATGTCATGGAGATTGGGCATGAGGCTCCTTTTGGGCAGCGAAGTATTGGTTGCCGGATTTCGCCAGACACGATTCAGGCGGCTTGTTTCATCAGAATTCAGATCCCATATGCGGCTGTGCTGAACGGGGGCCAGGCTGACGGCGGCAGGAGGGCTTCGTTTATCCGTTGCACGTCGTCGCTCACCCTGAGCTGCGCCTTTTGCACAATGCAGCCTCCTTCGATCCACAGCAGCTGCCCCGGTTGCAGCTGCTGCCAGTTTTCGTCGAACGTCAGTGGCTGGGTGGCGACCACGCAGAGGTGGTCTTCGGGATCGTTGGTCTCGGCAAAATCGATGCTCAATTCTGCGTCAACAAGCCTGGCCTTGGAAAATGGCCATTTTCGCTCCAGGATATACAGTCGGGTGGAGCAATGGGCGAACAGTGCCTGCCCATTGGACAGCAGGTAATTGAAAACGCCGGATTCGCTGGTTCGCTCGCTCAAGGGACACAAGGCCTCAAACACGACACGCGTGGAGCACGGCTCGCGCGGGCTGATCTGCTTGAGCTCTTCCAGCAGCGCGCAGAAGGCGCGTTCGCTGTCGGTATTTCCAACCGGCTGATAGTGGGCGCCAGGCACGGGGTTGAAATTGAGCAGGTCACCGTTGTGTGCAAACAACCAGTGACGCCCCCAGAGTTCTCGTGTGAACGGGTGACTGTTTTCAAGCCGCAGCGGATCGCCCTGGGTGGCCTTGCGGATGTGTGAAACCACATTGCATGATTTGATCGGGTAGCGTTTGATGAGGTCGGCCACGGGCGAACTGGCGGCCGCCTGGTTGTCCATGAAAAGGCGACAGGCCTTGTCTTCGAAGAATCCGATGCCAAAACCATCGTCGTGGTGGTCCGTCAATCCGCCACGCGCGGCAAAACCGGTGAACGAAAAGCGCAAGTCCGCCGGTCTGGCGGCATTCATTCCCAAAAGCTGGCACATGCGCTCTAGTGTCCCAGAATTTTTGACAGGAAGTCGCGGCTGCGATCGCTTTGCGGATTGTTGAAGAAGTCGTGTGGGTTGTTCTGTTCGACGATCTGGCCCTGGTCCATGAAAATCACGCGGTCCGCCACAGCCTTGGCAAAGCCCATTTCGTGTGTCACGCAAAGCATGGTGATGCCTTCATTGGCCATTTCGATCATCACATCGAGCACTTCCTTGATCATTTCTGGATCCAGCGCCGAAGTGGGCTCGTCAAACAACATGATCTTGGGGGTAAGACACAGGGCCCGGGCAATCGCGACGCGTTGTTGCTGTCCGCCCGAGAGTTGCAGCGGGTACTTGCCGGCCTGTTCTTCGATGCGGACACGTCTGAGTTGATTCATCGCCTTTTCTTCAGCTTCCTTCTTGGGCATCTTGCCCACCCACATGGGCGAGAGAGTCAGGTTTTCCAGCACGGTCAGGTGCGGGAACAGGTTGAATTGCTGGAACACCATGCCGACCTCTTTGCGCACGTTGTCAGTCACCTTGACATCATCTGTAAGTTCCACGCCGTCCACGATCAAGTGGCCTTGCTGGTGCTCTTCGAGCCGGTTGATGCAGCGGATCAGCGTCGATTTGCCCGAGCCGGACGGTCCGCAAATCACAATGCGCTCACCCTTGGCGACGATGAGGTCAATGTCGCGCAAGACATGGAAATTGTTGCCATACCACTTGTTGACCTTGTCAAAGGTGATGATGGGCGGACGGCTTGTCGTCTCAGACATTTTGATTCCTAATCAGTTGGGGACAGTGCTGGCTCGGCTATCCCGCAAGATTTATTTTTGTTTGTTCTTGTTGACCTGCTTTTCGATCCAGAGGCTGTAGCGCGACATCGAGAAGCAAAACACGAAATAAATCAGGGCAATGAAAATATAGCCTTCGATCACAAAGGGCCGCCAGTTGGCATCCGAGTTCAGGGCCATACTCATGGCACCGGTCAACTCATACAAGCTGACGATGGTGACCAGCGAGGTGTCCTTGAAGGTCGAAATGAAGGTGTTCATGATGCCTGGCACCACCATGGCCAGCGCCTGCGGCAGCACAATCTTGCGCTGCGTCTGCCAGTATGAGAGCCCCAGGGTGGCGGCGGCCTCGATCTGCCCGCCAGGGACGGCCTGCAAGCCACCACGAATGACTTCAGCCATGTAGGCCGCCGCAAAAAGGGTAATACCCACCAGTACCCGAATCAGCACGTCGATCTTCAGCCCGGGCGGCATGAACAACGGGAACATGAATGACGCCATGAACAACACCGAGATCAGCGGAACGCCGCGGATCAGTTCCACGTAAATGGTGCAAAAGCTGCGGATCGCGGGTAAATTCGAGCGCCGCCCAAGCGCTACCAGCAGTGCAATCGGGAACGACATCACCAGGGAGAGCGAGGCCAGCAGCATGGTCAGTGGCAGGCCGCCCCAGCGGTCGGTATCGACCTGGCTCAAGCCCATCGCGCTGCCGTGCATCAGGGTGAAAAACCCCGCCAGCACCACCAGCCATAAAACTGGCAGCCAGGGTTTCCAGAACATGCGCATGCAGCTTGCCACCAGCAGGCCGGTCAACAGCACGGTGGCAATCAATGGCCTCCATTGCTCCTCATATGGGTAGCGACCGAAAATGATGCCGCGGCATTTTTCGGCGATCACGCCCCAGCAGGCACCCACGCCTTCGGCGCGACAGGCTTGATAGTTGGGCAGCCAGCTGGCTTTGATGATGGCCCAGTTCAGTATCTGCGGCACGCACCATAGCAGCAGGCCGCCTATGATCAGGGTTGACAGGGATGTCTTCCAGTCGGCCAGCAGGTTGGCCTTGACCCACGCTACCGGGCCCGCGGAGTTGGCCGGCGCCGGGCGCGCCGCAATCGGTCGAAAAGTTGCTCCGGTCATGGCATGTGGGTCCTTGCTCAGCGTTCCTTGATGGCGGCGCGGCGGTTGTACCAGCCCATCAGGATGGAAGTACCCAACGATGTAGTCAGGTAAACCAGCATCACCAGCGAGATGCACTCAACCGCGCGACCGGTCTGGTTGATCGCGGTGTTGGCAATCGACACCACGTCGGGGTAGCCAATTGCCACAGCCAGCGATGAGTTCTTGGTCAGGTTCAGGTACTGGTTGGTCAGCGGTGGAATGATCACGCGCAACGCTTGCGGCAACATGACCAGCCGCATTTCCTGGTTGCGGTTGAGTCCCAGGGCCGAGGCCGCCTCCCCCTGGCCGATTGGCACTGACTGGATGCCCCCGCGCACCACTTCAGCGATGAAGGATGCGGTGTAGAGCGTCAGGCCCAGCAGCACCGCCAGAAACTCGGGTGTCAGCGCGCCGCCGTTTTCAATTGAAAAATTGCCTTTGACCGGGTAATTGAGTTCCGTGGGAGCGCCACCCAGTGCCCAGCCCAGCACGCCGCAGGCTGTCAGTATGACCAACGGCACCAGAATGAGGCTGTGCACCTGACCGGTTGCTTCAAATTGGCGCATGGCCCAACGGCGGTACAACCAGCCCGCAATCACGCCAAAAAGCAGGCTGACAGCCGCCCAGAACTGGCCCGCCGCCCAGACCGGAATCGGGTAATTGAGCCCACCCTTGCTTAGAAAAAATGGGCCAACCTTCCAGGCTTCAGCGGATACTGGCAAGACTTGGGTGAGCACCACATACCACATCAGCAACTGCAGCAGTATCGGGATGTTGCGAAAAAGCTCCACATAGAACAGGCACAAACCGCGCACCAGCGCATTGCGTGAAAAGCGGCCCACACCCAGGAGGGTCCCTAAAATCGTGGCGAGGATGATGCCCAGGACTGAGACGCGCAGCGTGTTGGTCACGCCCACCAGGAATGCTTGCCAATACGGCTTTCCGGAGTCAAAAGGATACAGGCTTTCGCCGATGTCAAAGCCAGCGGCTTGCGTCAGGAAGTCAAAACCGCTCTGGATGCCACGCACCCGCATGTTTACCATCGTGTTGTAGGCCAGAAACCAGCCTACAGCGGCAATGATGATGATGGCGATGGCCTGATAGAACAAGCCCCGGAAAGCCTGGCTGCGCCAGGACCAATTATTCTTCCTGGGAGGAGCGTTCGAATTCATGGTGCTTCGCGTCCTGCGGCGGCTTGATTGGAAACACGACGAGCATCAGCCGGGATACTCAAAAAAGCGCCGCATGAATCGCGGGTGCGACATCAGGCGACGCTGCATTACGCGTGTACGCGGCTTAGCGAATCGGGTACGCGTACATCAGGCCACCCTTGTTCCACTGATTGTTGAGGCCACGAGGCAGACCCAACGCTGATTTGGGACCAACATTGCGTTCGAAAATTTCTCCATAATTGCCGGTAGCCTTGATGGCGCGGGCCATCCACTCCTTGTCCAGACCAAGCAGCTTGCCGGAGTCTTCCGAGGTTCCAAGGATGCGTTGCACCACGGGATCCTTGCTGGTGGCCTTGAGGGCGTCCACATTGGCCTGGGTAATGCCGTATTCTTCAGATTCCAGCAACCCGTAGATCACCCATTTCACAATGGCAAACCATTCGTCATCACCACGGCGCACCATCGGGCCCAGGGGTTCCTTGGAGATCAACTCGGGCAGGATGGCATGCTCCTTGGGATCCTTGGCCACTTTGCTGCGGGTGGCAGACAAGCCCGACGCATCCGTGGTGTAGGCGATGCAGCGGCCGGCGAAGTAGGCGTTTTCAGCAGCTTCGAGTTTTTCAAACACCACCGGCTTGATGTTCAGGTCGTTGGCTTTGGAATAGTCGGTCAGATTTTTTTCGGTGGTTGTGCCGGACTGCACGCACACGGTTTGGCCTTTGAGTTGCTTGGCGCTCTTGATCTTCGACTTGACCGGCACCATGAAGCCTTGGCCGTCGTAATACGTGACAGCGGTGTCGTTCAAGCCCAATGAGGCGTCACGAGTCAGGGTAAAGGTGGTGTTGCGTGACAGCACATCAACTTCCCCAGACTGCAACGCGGTGAAGCGTTGCTGGGCATTTAGCGGTACATACTTCACCTTTTCAGCGTCGCCCAGCGTGGCGGCGGCAATCGCGCGGCACACATCCACGTCCAGACCGTTCCATTTGCCAGCCGAATCGGCAGCACCAAAGCCCGCCAGACCGGTGTTGACGCCGCAAACAATCTGACCACGAGCCTTGATGCCATCCAGGGTTTTGCCCGCGTGGGCGGGGGCCATGACGGCAAGCGTCAGACCTGTTGCCGCCAAGGCGGCGAAGCCGTGTTTTTTTGCAGATTTAAGCACGAGGGTCCTCCAGTAGGTAAATGCTCCAGCATCAGGAAAATGACGGAGCGAAATCAGCACGATAGGTGCCAAGCCCGGAATCCTACCCCCGGTTTAGCTGAATTAAGCTAGGGCAAGCCCCTATCTGGAGTGAAAAATTCCTGGTGAAAACGCATAACCTTATGCGCTGGGCTTGCTACACGTGCGTGCCCGATTCAGGGCGCAGAAGAAATTGACGTGGCGCCAGATAGGGTAGCGCAAACCCGAAGCACCTCAGCCCCATAGGCCTGCAGCTTTTTGGTGCCCATGCCGCTGATGCCTTCCAGTTCGTGCAGATGCACGGGGGCCCGCTCGGCAATGGCGCGCAGCGTGGCGTCGTGAAATATGACAAAGGCAGGCAGATTATGTTCGCGCGCGACTTCGCCGCGCCAGGCCTTCAGGCGGGCCAACCGTTCCAGTGCACCGGCGTTGAGGGTGGCTTCGGCCAGCCCCCTGGCCGATGTCCTGATGACTCGCCTGGTGCGCTCGGCTCTGGCGCTCGGAGCCGGCTGCCGCAGCAGCACACTGACCTCGCCCTTGAGCACCTGGCGCGCATCGGGCAGCAACTGCAGCGTGTTGAAGGCTTCAGTGTCGACCCTCACCATATTGGCGGCAATCAGCTGGCGCAAGACGCTGCGCCACTGCGCCTCGGCGAGGTCAGTGCCGATGCCGAAGGTCGAGAGTGAGTCATGGCCGTATTGCGCGACTTTGTCGGTGATCTTGCCGCGCAAAATATCCATGAGATGACCGGCGCCAAAGCTGATGCCGCTGGCCTGTTGCACCCGATAAATGCAACTGAGCATCTTGCGCGCCGCCTCGGTGGCGTCCCATATCGCTGGCGGGTTGATGCAGTTATCGCAATTACCGCAGGGCTGGCTGTCCTCGCCGAAGTAGCCCAGCAGGCTGACACGGCGACAACGCGCGTCTTCGGCCAGGCTCAAGAGCGCGTCGAGCTTGCCGCGCATCACCTGCTTGAACTCCTCGCTCGCGGCCTCGCTGGTGTCTATCATGCGGCGCTGGTTCACCACGTCCTGCAGGCCATACACCATCCAGGCATCGGCCGGCAGGCCATCCCGCCCGGCGCGGCCGGTTTCCTGGTAGTAGCCCTCAATGTTCTTTGGCATGTCCAGGTGGGCGACAAACCGCACATCGGGCTTGTCAATGCCCATGCCGAAGGCAATCGTGGCCACCATCACCATGCCTTCCTCGCGCAGGAAACGGTCCTGCCGCTGCTGGCGCAGGGCCGAGTCCAGTCCGGCGTGGTAAGCCATCGCCTTGATGCCGGCACTTAGCAGTGTGCCGGCGATTTCTTCCACCCGCTTGCGCGACTGGCAATACACAATACCAGCCTCGCCGTGGTGCTCGGACTCGATAAAACGCAACAGTTGACGTGTTGGATCGATTTTTTCGACGATGGTGTAACGGATGTTGGGCCGGTCGAAGCTGCTGACAAACTCTCTGGCCTCTTCCAGCTTGAGCCGCTCGATCATGTCCTGGCGCGTCAGGGCATCGGCGGTGGCGGTCAGCGCCACGCGCGGCACATCGGGGAAAGTCTCGTGCAGCAGGCTCAAACTGCGGTATTCGGGCCGGAAATCGTGGCCCCATTGGCTTACGCAATGCGCCTCGTCAATCGCAAACAGGCTGAGCAGACCGCGCTCGTAAAGCGACGCCAGCAGGCCCCGCATGCGCGGCGTGTTGATGCGCTCGGGAGCGGCATAGAGCAGTGTCAACTCGTTGCGCAGCAGCCGCTTTTCAAGCTGGCTACCTTCCTCAAAAGTCTGCGTCGAATTCAAGAATGCCGCCGAAACACCGGCCTCAAGCAGTGCACCGACCTGGTCGTGCATCAGCGCGATCAGCGGCGAGATGACGATGGTCACGCCATGCCCGGCGTTCTGCCGCACGATCGCCGGGATCTGGTAACACAGCGACTTGCCGCCGCCCGTGGGCATCAGCACCAGCGCGTCGCCGCCGCGCACCACGTGTTCCACAATGGCTTCCTGCGGACCGCGAAAATCCCGGTAGCCAAAAACCTGGCCGAGCACGTCCAGCGGCGTCGGCTGGAGGGGAGAAATGGATACAGGAAAAGAGGACAAGGGCCAAGCCTGAATTGGGAGACGACCGGAAGGTGAATGATCCTATTGTCGGGGAAAGTTCACGGGCAAAGCCGGGCCCCTAAAATGG
>JAHFQQ010000087.1 GCA_023259235.1 Polaromonas sp.
TGCTGTCGCGCTTGCGGGTCAAGAATCGGATTACACCGTGGGAGCCGGGTTCAGACCGGTTTCGCGGCGACCTTTTTTGCCCTGGATTGCTCGGTCAATTCGCGTAAACGCTGGAACGCCGCCGGATCGGTGGCAGCGCGCGCGGCCAGGTCGGCCTTCTCGCTTTCGAATTTCAGGTCCAGCAGTTGCGCGAGGATTCCTCGTGTCTCGCCCCAGTCTGATTCCACGCCTTCAAGAATCTGCGCCAGCTGGGCCACCGCGTAATGCTCGTGGTCATGACCGCGCAGGCCCTGACGCAAGGCGGCCCAGGGTTGCGGCCCATGCTCGTGCAACTGGTGTTCAAGCCATGCAAACAGCAGCCCGTGCGGTGGCGGCAGGCCCAGGAGAACCTGGTGCTCCTCGGTGCTGAGCCGGTCCCAGCTTTGTGGCTCGGTCAGCAGCAACCTGAGGACACGGTCTTCACGGCTGGCGGGCAGGACCCGCCCGGCCACGCGGCGCGGTGCGCGTGCCATGCCGCCAGCCGGCCGGTCAAAGTTGCGCGCCAATGGCGCGGGCGGGGGGAAGTGCGGTTCTGACGGCGAGTAGTCTGGTTCTTCGCGCAGGTCCACCGTGTAGTCGGCAAGTCCGGATGATTTCCGGCTTTTGCTGGAATTTGATGATGATTCAGGCCTCTGATCCTTGCCAGGCGGGCGCTGACAGCTATTATTTCCATAGTGATTCCGATAGCCGGTGGATCGGGAGGAGGCAGCTTGCCAGAGTTGCAGCAGTTCGCGGCTGTCGATCAGCACCTGGTCGGCGATCCCGGCCAGCAGTTGGCCCTTGAGCGCGCCATCGGGCAGCAGGCTCCAAAGCGGCCGGGCATTGCTGGCCATGTGGGCCCGGCCTTCGGCGGTATCCAGATCGCAGCCCTCGGCCGCGGCTTCGAGCAAAAACCGGCTGAGCGGCAGCGCTTTTGCAACGGCACTGGCAAAGCCGTCCTTGCCGTGCTCGCGGATGAAACTGTCCGGGTCGTGCTCGGCGGGGAGAAACAAAAACCTGATGGCGCGCACGTCACTGGCAAACGGCAGCGCGGTGTCGAGCGCCTTGCGTGCCGCGCGCCTGCCGGCGCTGTCGCCATCAAAGCTGAAGACCACGGAATCGGTGAAGCGGAACAGTTTTTGCACATGCTCGGACGTGCAGGCTGTCCCCAGCGTGGCCACGGCATTGGCAAAGCCGAGCTGGGCCAGCGCCACCACGTCCATGTAGCCCTCGGTGACCAGCGCGTAGCCGTGCTCGCGCAGGGCAGTGCGGGCTTCAAACAGGCCATACAGCTCGCGCCCCTTGCTGAACACCGGGGTTTCTGGCGAGTTCAGGTATTTTGGTTTCTCATCGCCCAGCACGCGACCGCCAAAGCCGATGCACTCGCCCTTGATATTGCGGATCGGGAACATGATCCGGTCGCGAAAACGGTCGTAGCGCTTGATTTCAGCGGTCACGTTGTCCTCTTCCGCGTCACCCGTGATGACCAGTCCGCTTTCAACCAGCAGCGGGTCGCTGTAGTCAGGGAAAACGCTGGCCAGACTACGCCAGCCTTCGGGCGCGTAACCCAGGCCAAAGGTTTTGGCGATCTCGCCCGATACGCCGCGCGCCTTCAGGTAGGCAATGGCCCGCCCGGAGTCGCGCAACAGCCTGGCATAGGCGAGGGCAGCCTTTTCGATCACGCTGGCAAGGGTGGCCTGCTGCTCGCGCAAGTGCGCCGCCCTGGCCCGGTCCTGGGGTGACACATCGTCCTCGGGGACCTGCAGGCCGTATTGCTGGGCCAGGTCCCTGACGGCTTCGACAAATGTCATGCCGGCGTGTTCCGTCAGGAATCTGATCGCATCGCCACTCGCGCCGCAGCCAAAGCAGTGGTAGAACTGTTTGCTCGGGCTGACGCTGAAAGAGGGCGATTTTTCCCCATGAAAAGGGCACAAGCCCATGAAATTGGCGCCGCCCTTTTTGAGTTGCACGTGGCGTCCGACAATGTCCACAATGTCGGTGCGAGCCAATAATTCTTGAATGAATGATGAAGGAATCGCCATGGGCGTATTGTGCCTTCGTGCTCGCTGGGTCGGGATTCGTGGCCGCCCACCGCAGCGGCATGGAGGACGCCGCTATGCAAAAAGGGCAGCGTACGCTCATCCATGGGTGCCGTTTCCTGGTTCATACAGCAGCGACCCGATTGAAAGCGGGTCTGGAACGATAGCACCAGCCTGTCAACGGCACGACAACAGATTTTGCGACGCCATGTTTTTTCGGCGTGGCAGTGTCAGGCCCATGGCGCCGGCGACTCAGGCCGGGGCAGCCCAATTGAGCTTGCCCGCCGCATCGACATGCGTCAGGTAAACGCGCAGGTCGAACTCATAGTGATGGTAGTGCGGCTCCATGTGGGTGCAAAGCTGGTAAAAGGCCTTGTCGTGAGCCTTTTCCTTGAGGTGGGCCAGCTCATGCACCGCGATCATCTTCAGGAACTCCACCGGCACCTCCTTGAACAGCGAAGCGACGCGGATCTCGCGCTTGGACTTGAGCTTGCTGCCCTGCACGCGCGACACCGTGGTGTGCGTGCCCAGCGCGTGGCTGATGATCTGCAGCTTGCTGTCAAACGCCACTTTCGAGAGCGGCTCCGAGTTGCGCAGGAAATCATTCTTCAGCCCCATCACGTAGTCGTACAAGGCCTTGTCCGTCCGCACGCCATGCCCATGGCGGTATTTGGCAAGCAGCGTCGCGCCGAGCCGGCCCTGCTCCTGCAACTGCCGCACTTGTGCCTGGAGGCTTTCAGGGTAAGCCGAGAGGTATTTCATGGGAATGAGAGTTGCTATTGTTTTTATAGCGTACTGCGTCCGTAAATATTGGGCTCAAGGCTGATTTGATCAATGATCCAGGAAGTGGGCGGGTAGGGCTGATTTTAGCCCCCGGTTCACGGGCCACGGCTGAAGCCTCGGGCGGCACTGGCGGTGTGAAGGCGCTCAATTTTTTGTTACTCTTGCCGCATGACGCCCTCCCGCACGCCTTCCGACGCCAGCCCTGGCGCTGCCGCCCATCCGTTGATCAATCTGGCGCTGCAGGGCGGCGGCTCGCACGGCGCTTTCACCTGGGGCGTGCTGGATGCCCTGCTGGAAGACGGCCGCGTCGACTTTGAGGGCGTGAGCGGCACCAGCGCGGGTGCCATGAATGCCGTGGTGCTGGCGCACGGGCTGGCCGTGACGCAGGGCCAGCCCAGGGCGGCGCGAAACGACGCGGCCAGGGAGGCGCTGGGCAAGTTCTGGAAGGGCATCGTCGACATGGGCGCGCTGTCCTCCGGCGTGTCGCAGTCGCTTTCCGAGTGGCAGCGCGCGCCTTTTGGCGTGCTGTTTGGGCAGTTGGGCCAGGGTATCTGGTCGGGCGCATCCTGGGGTGATGAAGTCGCGCGCTTTTGGTCCGGCAGTTTGTCGCCTTACCAGAGCAACCCGTTTGATATCAATCCGCTCAAGGATTTTTTGAAGTCCCAGGTTGATTTTGAGCGGCTGGCAGCGGCCCCGCACCCGGCCACGCCCAAGGTGTTCGTGGTGGCCACGCGTGTCAGCACCGGCAAGGCCGAGGTGTTCTCAGGCAAGCACCTGACGGCCGAAGCGGTCATGGCGTCGGCCTGCCTGCCCATGGTGTTCCGGGCGGTCGAAATCGACGGCGACCACTTCTGGGATGGCGGCTACACCGGCAACCCCGCGCTGCACCCGCTGATTTACGCCTGCAAGAGCCGCGACATCATGCTGGTGCAGATCAACCCCATCAAGCGGGCCGAGCTGCCGACCCAGCCCGGCGAAATCGCCGACCGTGTCAACGAGATCACCTTCAACGCCGGCCTGGTCGCCGAGATGCGGGCGATTGATTTCGTCAAGCGGCTGCTGGCCGAAGGCAAGCTCGATTCCGCCCACTACAAGGATGTGCTGATGCACCGCATCGACGGCGGCGAAGCACTGGAAAAGTACGACGCTTCCAGCAAGGCCTCGACCGGGGCGACCCTGATTTATTCGCTGCGCGACCTGGGCATACGCTGCGCCAGGGAGTGGATGGCCAGGCGCTACAAAATGCTGGGTGTCGAATGCAGCGTCAACATTGCGCGCGACTACCTGGACGACTTGCGCATACCGGTGGAGAAGAAGGAACCGGCGCCGCCTGAAGCGCCGTAGTCACCGCCGGTGATTTTCCCCGGGGCCGGTTTGGCTTGATCCAGTGTCACGCTATTCATGCATGAAAACAGGCATTAGCCCTTTAAGTACGGGCGAAGATTGCTATTGAATTAATAGCAAGCCAGGTGCTCGATACGCCTGGCAGGGCGCGCTGTCCTGCCTGCGGCGACTTTGGGCAGGTGGGTGCGGCACCAGCTGAAACTGCTGGATAGGTTCACGTGTAAATTTTGTAGATCTGAAATGGCCGCGAGTGCTTCAAAGACGGTTTTGCTGTAAATTCCCGCTGTCATTGAACGCGCGAATGGTTTTTTTACCGCTTTTCGGCCCGCATTCTGCGCGCTGATTTTTTCCACAGCTACGCTGGAGGTCAGCATGGTCGAAACCTCAATCCTTGTCTCTTTCCTCCTGTTGAATAGGAGCTTTGCCCTCATCCACAGTCCCGGTCTGCGAGGAGCGAATGCACACGCGGGTATCCATGCCACCAGGTATCGAAGATATGGCGCAAGCCGCAAGGCGATGCCCGACAACTCCATCCAGCGGTCGTTGAAATGACAAAATCAAATGCGTCTGCATTCAAGGCCAAACTACTTCGCCCCGCGAAACCCGGCACGGACGGTTCATGGGCCTTTCTGGTTTTACCGAAAATCGTCAGCGACAGATTGCCGAGGCGTGGCCGGACATCGGTCAAGGGCAGCATCAACGGGGCTCCGTTCCAGGCCACGCTTGATCCGGACGGCCAGCTCAGCCATTGGCTCAAGGTGAGCAAGGAGCTGCGTGAGGCTGCCCATGCGACGATGGGTGAAATAGTTGCGGTTCAAATTTCACCAGCGGACCCGGAGCCGGAGCCGCAACCGCCGGATGATCTGCAAAAGGCGCTGGCTGCGGCCCCGGCGGCCAAAGCCGCCTGGGAAGACACGACGACCCTCGCGCGCGTCGACTGGATTCACTGGATCGAGTCCGCCAAGCAGGCCAAGACGCGGCAACATCGGGTGGATAGCGCCTGTGACATGCTTTCTTCGGGCAAGAAGCGCGTCTGCTGCTTTGATCAATCGGGCTTTTACAGCAAGAGCCTCAGTGCGCCTCAGGCGGTGGACTAAGGGCATGGCCGTCTACGCCCCACCAGCGCTGCCGCCGGTCGTTGACCGAGCTTCAGCATCAGGCGCATTAGCAGCATTGGCAGCATGAGGCATGGCGACAGGATGAGTCAAAGCCCCGAACTATTGCGGCGACTGCTGCGCGCGAAGGACCGGATGGACGGGGCTTCCCATGAGGCGTGGCCCATCCCGCGCCTGGCGCAAGTGAGCGCGGTCTCGGAAGCCCACTTTGCGCGCCAGTTCAAGCAGGCCTTTGGCGTGCCTCCGCATCGCTACCTGCTGACACGCCGCATCGAGCGGGCCATTGCGCTGCTCCGCGACACCGATCTGCCCATTACCGAGGTCGCCTACCAAACCGGCTGGAACAGCCTTGGCACCTTTGGGCGCATTTTTCGCGACATCACCGGCGAGAGCCCGGGAGAGCTTCGTGTACGCGAGCAGCCGGCGCCGCATGGGCGCAAGCATGCGCCCGAATGCATCATGCGCGCCGCCCACCGTCCGGATCTCAACACCGCAGTTTCGGAGAAGCGGCGGGAGAAGGCGGTTGGTAAATTGGAACTCCAATCAACGGAGGTTTCATGACTCAAGGTGTTAATGTGGTCGGTCTGTACGTGCGGGATCAGCAAGAAGCGCTTGCGTTCTACGTCGAGAAACTGGGTTTTCGCGTTCATACGGACGTTGGCAACGGTGACTACCGGTGGCTCACGGTGCAGCACCCCGAGCAGCCCTCATTCCAGCTCGGCTTGTTCAAGCCGGGGCCGCCGGTGCATGACGCGGCGACCGCGCAGGCGCTGCGCGAGGTCGTGGCCAAGGGCGCCATGCCGCCGCTGGTGCTCATGGTGGACAACTGCCGCGCGGCCTACGAACGCCTGAGCGCGTGCGGCGTCGAGTTCATGCAGGAACCCGTGGACCGCTACGGCACCGTGGACGCCGGCTTTCGGGACCCTTCGGGCAACGGCTGGAAAATGATCGAGGTCTCTGCCAAGCCGCATTCGCAGAGGCCGCAATGAACTGGGGCCTCTGGATGCGGCAGAGCCACCGCTGGCTGTCCATCGTTTTCACGGCAACCGTCATCGCCAACTTCGTGGCCATGGCGCTGGGGTCGGGCCAAGCTCCGCCGTGGCTAACCTACTCGCCGCTGCCGCCGCTCTTTCTGCAGCTGTTTACCGGCCTGTACCTGTTTGCGCTGCCGTATACCCGCAAGGGGCGCGGCAGGCCGAGCACCTGACAATTCGTTCCCGCCAGCGTTACATCCTGGCCCATCCATGAAGAGCAGGTGAGGCCGCCCCAAGCCTGGCGCCTCAAGCCTCGCGGCGCAGCGCCGGGAACAGGATCACGTCGCGGATGCTGGGGCTGTCGGTGAGCAGCATCATCAGCCGGTCTATGCCCACGCCGCAGCCGCCGGCGGGCGGCATGCCGTATTCCAGCGCGCGAATGAAGTCGTGGTCATAGAACATGGCTTCGTCGTCGCCGCTGTCCTTGGCATCGACCTGGCTGTTAAAACGCGCCGCCTGCTCCTCGGCGTCGTTCAGCTCGGAAAAGCCGTTGCCGAATTCGCGGCCGGTGATGTAGAGCTCAAAGCGTTCGGTGACTTCCGGGCGCTGGTCGTTGGCGCGGGCCAGCGGCGAGATTTCGGTCGGGTGCTCCATGATGAAGGTCGGCTGCCAGAGCTTTTCTTCCACGGTTTCCTCGAAATACAGCACCTGCAGGCTGGCCAGCGAGCGCGTTGACAGGCGGTTTTTCTCTTCGTTCATGCCGAGCTTTTTCAGCGCATGGGTCAGCCATTGCGCGTTGTCGACGTTCTCGCCGGCCTCGGTGTGCTTGAGGATGGCTTCGCGGATGGTCAGGCGCTCGAAGGGCTGGCTCAGATCGACCGGCTTGCCGGCATAGCTCAGCTGCAGCGAGCCACAGACTTTTTGCGCGATGTCACGGATCAGGACTTCGGTAAACGCCATGATGTCGATGTAGTTCCACCAAGCCGCGTAGAACTCCATCATGGTGAACTCGGGGTTGTGGCGAACGCTGATGCCTTCGTTGCGGTAGCTGCGGTTGATCTCGAAGACGCGCTCGAAGCCGCCCACGATCAGCCGTTTCAAATACAGCTCGGGCGCGATGCGCAGGAACATCTCCTGGTCGAGCGCATTGTGGTGCGTCTTGAAGGGCTTGGCATTGGCGCCGCCCGGAATCGGGTGCAGCATGGGCGTTTCGACTTCCAGGAAGTCATGCGCCACCATGAACTCGCGAATGCCGCTGACCGCCTGGCTGCGCGCCATGAAGCGCTTGCGCGCGGCCTCGTCCATGATCAGATCGACATAGCGCTGGCGGTATTTGACTTCCTGGTCGGCCATGCCGTGGAATTTGTCAGGCAGCGGGCGCAGGCTTTTGGTCACCAGCCGGATGCTGTCGGCGTGGATCGACAGCTCGCCGGTTTTGGTTCTGAACAGCGTGCCCGAGGCGGCCACGATGTCGCCCAGATCCCAGTGCTTGAAGGCGGCATGCACGTCGTCGCCGACACCGGCGTTGTTGATGTAGAGCTGGATGCGCCCGCCGGAGGGGCCAAACGACGCGTCCTGCAGCGTTGCAAAGCTGGCCTTTCCCATGACGCGCTTGAGCATCATGCGCCCAGCCACATGAACCTTCAGTGCCAGCGGCTCCAGCTCTTCGTTGGTTTTGTCGTTGTAGTTCGCAAACAGGGCCTCTGCCCGATGCGTGGGCTTGATGTCGTTGGGGAACGCCACGCCTTTGCCGTCGGCCTGCTGCTGGCGCATCGCCTTGAGCTTTTCGCGGCGCTCTGCAATGAGCTGGTTGTCCTCGTGGTGGGCGGCTGGGACAGCGTGGGCTGCCGCGGGTGGACTGGAATGAGTGGACATGAAGGATGGATGTTCCGGATAGGGGTCGAGAGGTATCGGGTACAGCGCCTTGCCGAAATGGAGACAAAAAGGCGCCGAAGTGCTGATTTTAGGTTTTTACGGCGCGGTTTTACGGTTGACCCACCGGAAATGCCGTATCGCCCCGGCGCCAGGCGGTGCCGATGCCGGTCGTTCAAAGCGAAATGCCGGTGCGCTCCAGGATATCGCTGACCAGTTCCAGCCGGACCAGTGGGTTGTCCAGTTGCATCAGGCGCTGTTTGAGTTCGAGCTGGATTGGCAGCAGTTCGCACCAGCGGTTGGCTACCCAGCCGCAGTCGTCCATCCGGTAAGGTGTCAGAAGCGGCATTTGCGCGTCAGGCGTGCCGCGCGCCTGCAGGCTCTTGATCAGCTTGTCAAGCGCGATGGCCGTGTTTTGCAGGTCATCCGGGATCTTGACGGTTTGGTCGTCCGCCAGGCGGGTCACATCGGCAATCCACAGGCCGTGTTTGAGCTTTTCCCGGCGGGAGATTTCAAAGCGCTGCGCGCCGATGCAACTGATCGTCATCAGGCCGGGCTGCGGCGCTGAAAAATCCCGGATGGTGGCGAGTGTGCCAATCGTGCTGAAGGCCTCGGGCGCAAAGCTGTCGCTGCCCGGCCCGGCGCTTCTTGCGGTGGCATCGGCACGTTGGCGTACTTCAGAGCCTTTGGTCAGTGACACAACGCCAAATGGCGCACCCGCTTTGTGACACTTGCCGATCATGTCGAGGTAGCGGACTTCGAAGATACGCAGTGGCAGCACGCCGCCGGGATAAAGCACGGCGCCCAGAGGAAACAAGGGGAGGGAAGTGAGCATCAGGGCGTCGGACATGGCGGCAGCTTTGAATTGCAGTGGACACATGATTCCACACTGTCTTTTTCGGGATTTCGTACATCGCCTTGAGGCGTCAGGGCAGTGGGGTTATTCAGAAACAGGGAAAGACCGCCTTCACAGCATTTTCAACTCACCGCATCGGCCGGCTGCCTGAGCAGCATGGCGAGTGAATTGGCCACGGTCTTGCGCAGTTCCCTGCGGTCGCAGATGAAGTCAATCGCGCCCTTGCCCTGCAAAAACTCGGCGCGCTGAAAACCTTCGGGCAAAGTCACGCGCACGGTGGATTCAATCACGCGCGGACCGGCAAAGCCGATCAGGGCTTTCGGCTCGGCGATCACGATGTCGCTGACGAAGGCAAAGCCGGCGCTCACGCCGCCCATGGTGGGGTCGGTCAGGATGCTGATGTAAGGCAGATGCTTCTTGGCCAGACGGGTCAGGGCAGCGTTGGTTTTTGCCATTTGCATCAGGCTCAGCAGGCCTTCCTGCATGCGCGCGCCGCCGGTGGCAGTGAAACAGATGAACGGTACTTTTTGTTCGATGGCGGCGTGGACACCGCGCACAAAGCGCTCGCCCACCACGCTGCCCATGCTGCCGCCCATGAAGTCGAATTCAAAGCAGGCGACCACCACGCCGATGCTGTGCACGGCACCGCCCATGACAACCAGTGCGTCGGTTTCACCGGTGTTTTCCAGCGCCTCTTTCAGCCGCTCGGGGTATTTCCGGCTGTCCTTGAACTTGAGGGCGTCCACCGGCAGCACTTCCTGACCCAGCTCGTAGCGACCTTCGGCGTCCAGAAAGGCATCGAGCCGGGCGCGCGCGCCGATGCGGTGATGGTGGTTGCACTGCGGGCAGACGTTCTGGTTCTTTTCCAGGTCGGTCTTGTACAGCACGGTCTCGCAGCTTGGGCATTTGATCCAAAGGCCCTCGGGCACCTGGCGGCGCTCGGTTGGGTTGATCGGGCTGATTTTGGGCGGAAGGAGCTTTTCTAACCAAGACATCGTGTCAGTCCTTGTTGGCTTGCCGGTGATGCGGGTCGGCAGCCCATGCATCATCGCGCATTAAATATAGGGAATACGCACCGGCAACCAACACTGGCCGGGGCGAAAAACGCAATTATGCGCTGCTTCGAGACCGGTAAAAGTCAGTCCAGCGCGGCCCGGATTTCTTTCAGGAAGTCATGGGCAATGGCAGTGACACGGTCATGGGGCTGGTTTTCAATCAACTGGATGATCCTGCTGCCAATGACCACGGCATCCGCTACCCGGCTGATCGCCCTGGCGGTCGCGGCGTCCCGGATGCCAAAGCCCACACCCACGGGAATGCCGACATGCCGGCGAATGCGCGGCAGCATGGCTTGCACGGCGTCCACGTCCAGCGTGCCGGCACCCGTGACGCCCTTGAGCGAAACGTAATAAACATAGCCACTGGCCACTTTGGCCACCTGCGCCATGCGCTCGTCCGTGCTGGTGGGCGCCAGCAGAAAGATCAGGTCCATGTTGTGGGCGCGCAGCCCGGCGGCAAAGACCGCACATTCTTCGGGCGGGTAATCGACGATCAGCATGCCATCGACACCGGCCTGCGCCGCATCGCGAATGAAGGCGCCGCCTTTGGAGCTGCCGGTGCCATGCTTGATGTCGTAGCGCTCGACCGGATTGGCGTAGCCCATGAGAACCACAGGCGTGAGGCTGTCTTTCACGCGGAAGAGGCGCACCATTTCGAGCACCTGGGCAACGCCAATACCGAAGCTGAGCGCTTTTTCACCGGCCTTCTGGATCACCGGACCGTCAGCGCTGGGATCGGAAAAAGGCACGCCCAGTTCAATCACGTCAGCGCCACCGGCAACCATGCCGTGCATGAGTTCGGGCGTGATGTCGGCAAACGGGAAGCCTGCGGTCACATAAGGAATCAGCGCCTTGCGGCCCTGGCTCTTGAGTTGCGAGAACGTGGCGGCGATGCGGCTCATGATGGGATTCCCGCGGCATGTGCACCCTTGACGGACAGGCCGCGCATGGAAGGCCGGTCATAAAAATCGGCACCGGACAGATCGGCCACGGTGCCTATGTCCTTGTCGCCCCGGCCCGAGAGATTGACCAGGATGCTTTGGTCGCTGCGCATGGTTGCCGCGAGTTTCATCGCGTAGGCGACGGCATGACTGGACTCCAGCGCCGCAATGATGCCCTCGGTGCGGCACAGATAGTGAAACGCTGCCAGGGCTTCCGCGTCGGTGATGCCGACATATTCGGCGCGACCGATGTCCTTGAGGAATGCATGCTCGGGGCCGACGCCAGGGTAGTCCAGGCCGGCGCTGATGCTGTGCGTCTCAATCACCTGGCCGTCGTCGTTTTGCAGCACATAGGTACGGTTGCCATGCAGCACGCCGGGCAGGCCGCGTTGCAGCGATGCCGAGTGCTTGCCGCTGTCCAGGCCTTGCCCGGCTGCCTCCACGCCGATCAGGCGGGTTTGCTCATGGGAAATGTAGGGGTAAAAGATACCCATGGCATTGCTGCCGCCGCCGACGCAGGCAACGACCGCGTCAGGCTGCTTGCCGGAATTCATCTCGGGCATTTGGCTCAAGCATTCGATGCCGATCACGCTCTGGAAGTCGCGCACCATCATGGGGTAGGGGTGCGGTCCGGCCACGGTGCCGATGATGTAGAAGGTGTCGTCCGCGTTGGCGACCCAATCGCGCATGGCTTCGTTGAGCGCGTCTTTCAGCGTTTTGCTGCCGCTTTCGACCGGCACCACGGTGGCGCCGAGCAGGTTCATGCGGTAGACGTTGGGGCTTTGGCGCCTGACGTCCTCGCTGCCCATATAGACCACGCATTCCAGGCCGTAGCGGGCGCAGATGGTCGCGGTGGCCACACCGTGCTGGCCGGCGCCGGTCTCGGCAATGATGCGCTGCTTGCCCATGCGGCGCGCGAGCAGGGCCTGGCCGATGGTGTTGTTGATCTTGTGCGCGCCGGTGTGGTTGAGGTCT
>JAHFQQ010000323.1 GCA_023259235.1 Polaromonas sp.
TCCAGCCCGGCCTCCAGCTGCTGCGCGAGGCGGGCGTGACGTTCAGGCAGATCAATGCCGCAGAAGCCCGCCTGATCGAGCCGGCGCTCAACCCCGACACCGCATTTGTCGGAGCCGTGCATCTGCCCGATGACGGGGTGGCCAACTGCCGGCAGTTTGCGCTGCTGCTCAAGGGCGTGGCACAGCAGATGGGCGTTAAATTCGAGTTCAATACGACCGTAACCAGGTTGGAACAGGGGCAGACAGCTAATCTTTTGATAGCAGGCGAAAATTCGCCACGTTCCTTTGAGCACGTGGTTTTGTGCACCGGCGTGGCATCCGCCCAGTTGCTCAGGCCGCTCGGCCTGAAAATTCCCATGGCGGCCGTGCATGGCTATTCCATCAGCGCGCCGATTCACGAAGCGATGAACGCACCGCGCAGTGCCCTGATGGACGAGCATTACAAGGTAGCCATCTCGCGCCTGGGCAATCGGGTACGCGTGGCCGGCAGTGCGGAAATCGGCGGCTCGCTTGAAAACAGGCGCGCTGATTCGATCCAGACCCTCTACAAGGTGTTGCATGACTGGTTCCCCGTAGCGGTGCAGCGCACCAACCGGTGCGTCACGGTGCAGGAGTGGAAAGGAGCACGCCCGATGATGGCCGACGGCCCGCCCGTCATCGGCGCAAGCGGGCTGTCGGGCTTCTGGCTCAATCTGGGCCACGGTTCCAGTGGCTGGGCGCTGAGTTGCGGCAGCGCGCGGGTACTGGCTGACCTGATTGCCGGAAAATCCCCGGCCATCGACATGGAGGGGTTGGGCATCGAACGCCTGGCCTGAATCCGGAAACAATGCGGCTTGTCAAGGATGCTGGTGAAAAGCTGTTTGGTGGCAGCAACGCCAGGGCCACCCTGGCATGAAGCATTAAAACCCTCACAATTGCCGGATGCAACAAATATCCAGCACCTGCAGCCAGCCGCTGCACAGCGTCGCCGCAACACGCCAGATTGAGCAGGAGGCCGCAGCCCGCCTGCCGCCGCACACGCTGATGCAGCGCGCCGGTCTTGCCGTTGCTCGCCTGGCATTGGCGTTGGCGCCCCACGCGCAGCGCATCTGGATCGCTTGCGGGCCGGGCAACAATGGCGGCGACGGTTTCGAAGCGGCATTGCACTTGCACCAGTGGGGAAAAGTGGTGCTGCTGACCTGGACCGGCCGGCCCGACGGAGCCGCCGGATTGCCGCCGGATGCCCGCGCTTCCCGCGAACGAGCCATGGCCGCTGGCGTTCCGATGGCGACGGAGCCACCGCAGGATTTTGACTTGTGCATTGATGCCCTGCTCGGTATTGGCGCCGCGCTGGATCCTGGCCGACCCGGCACCGCGCTGATGCTGCAGTGGCTGGCGCTGATGCACGCCAGAGCGGTGCCACGGCTGGCGGTCGATGTGCCCACCGGGCTGAATGCCGACACCGGCTCGACAACATCGCAAGATGCCATGCTTTCAATAGCTAATCACCCATATCCCACGGGGACTAATTGCACTTTTACTTTAAGTCTTTTAACCCTGAAGCCAGGCCTTTTCACCGCCAGCGGCCGGGACTGCGCGGGACAGGTGTGGTTTGACGATCTCGGCATCAGCCCGGTGGCCGCGGCGCTGGCCTGTGCCAGGCTTGCGGGCGCCGATCACGCGGCCTGGCCACGGCGCGCGCATGCCGCGCAGGCCAGCCACAAGGGAAATTTTGGCGATGTCGCCGTTCTGGGCGGCGAATCGGATGCGGCCACGCACATGACCGGTGCGGCTTTGCTGGCGGCCCGCGCGGCGCTGCACGCGGGGGCCGGGCGGGTGTTTGTGGCCCTGCTCGGCCAGGCCAGTCTGACGGTTGATCCGCTACAGCCCGAACTCATGTTTCGCAGCCCCGAGGCGCTGGATCTGACGACTCAGGTGGTGGTATGCGGCTGCGGCGGCGGCGAGGCGGTCAAAACGGTCATCGCCAAGGTGCTGTCAAGGGCAACGCGGGCCGTGCTGGATGCGGACGCGCTCAATGCCATTGCCATGGATACGCAACTGCAAACCCAGCTTAAAGCGCGTCATCGCCGTGGGTTCCAGACAGTGCTGACGCCGCACCCGCTTGAGGCTGCGCGTTTGCTGGGCAGCCCTGTTGGTGCGGTGCAGGCAGACCGGCTAGCTGCGGCCTGTGAGTTGGCGGAGCAGTTTCAGTGCGTGGTGGCGCTCAAGGGCTCGGGCACGGTCATCGCCGCGCCGCGTCAATTGCCTGCCATCAACAGCACCGGCAATGCGCTGCTGGCTACTGCAGGCACTGGTGACGTGCTGGCGGGCATGACAGGCGCCTGCATCGCCAGCGGGCTGAGTGCACTGGACGCGGCCTGCGTTGCTGTGTTCAGGCATGGCGACCTGGCAGACCGGTGGGCGTTGCAGCGGCCCGACCAGGCCCTGACTGCGTCGGCACTGGCCCAGTGGCAACCGGACTAGACCAGCACCATCAGGCCGATCTGCAGCAGCAGCAACAGCACCAGCGCCGACAGGTCCACCCCGCCTATGGCCGGGATCACGCGACGCAGCGGACTCAGGAGAGGCTCGGTCAGGCGCGCCAGCAAAAGATAGGCCGGTGAGCCAGGCTGCACCCAGGACAAGATCGCATAGCCCAGCACCAGAATCATCAAGGTTTGCAGCGCCACCCGAACCATCATCTTGATGGCAAGAATCAGCACGGACAGCACAGCTGCAGGCGCAAAATTCAGACCTCCGGCAACCGGCAGCAGCACGCCAAACAACGCCCCCCAGAGCAAGGCATAAACCAGGGACAACAACGCGGCAGCCACCACGCTGGCCCAATCCACCCGCGACCGGGCCACCGGCTTGGGCAGTGCACGCCGCAGGGGTTTGACCAGCCAGTCGGTCAACGCCATTACCAGACTGCCTGGCTGTCCGCTCATGTTGACCCGCGCCCGGTTCATCCAGGCGCGCAGCAGCGCCGTCGCGATCAGCACAAAAAAAATTGTCTCAAGCAAAAAGGCAAAAATCTGGATCAGCATGAATGTCCTGACGCGCCGATGAAAGGAAAAGGCGATCTCATGAAGTCTTAGCGACGGGGTCTCTTGCTCTGCTTTCGACCGGGATTGCCGGATGCCTTTTTCACAGCTGCCTTCAGCGACTGGATTGGGGATATGGCGGTGCCATGGGCCGTCTTGTCAGCGCGTGCGCGGGGGCGTGCCGAGCCGACTTTCCCGACGGAGTGCGGCTCCGAACGTGCCTCA
>JAHFQQ010000324.1 GCA_023259235.1 Polaromonas sp.
AGGTTCTTGATGAAGCCAAGCAGTTGCGGAACCAGGTAAATCATCAGGAAGCCGATAGCGCCAAACACCACGGTTCCGGCAAATATCGGGTAGGTCAGCAGCTTTTTGGTGTGCGAGGCGATTTCATCCGACCATTTCAGGCTTTCAATCAGCTCGGCCAGCACTTCGGGCAACTTGCCGGTGGCCTCGCCGGTACGGATCAGGGCAATATTGACTTTGTCGATGCCCGCAGGAGACTGCTCCAGCGCGTCTGACAGGGTGGCGCCGGTCTCGATACGATCTACCAGGTCCGACATGAAGCGTCTGGTGCCGGGCGAGTCAGCGGAATCGCGCAGATCAATCAGCGACTCGAACAATGGAACCCCGGCCTGGCTCAGGGTCTGGATATGGATGAAGATGTTGATGAGCTCCCGGCGATCGATCCGCTTGCGCGCAAACAGCGTTGAAGCGTGCACCGGCCTGGCCCGCAGCAACTCAAGCTGCATCCGGCCCAGGCGCGCCTCGAGGTCGGACTCGCTGGTGGCTGACTGCCGGCCCGAAATGGTTCGGCCCTCGGCCGTGACGGCGCGGTAGTTGAACTCGAGCATCAGCCGCTCAAATGGGTCAGGTCAACCACCCGGGCCACCTCCTCCAGCGAGGTGGTGCCCGCGAGAACGCGGGACAGGCCGTCTTCGGCCATGGTGGTGAAACCGTTGCTGCGCGCGTGCGCCAGCAGTTCGACGCTGCGGGCGTTGCGCGAGAGCAGGTCATCAAGTCCCAGATCAAAGCGCAGCAGTTCCATGATGCTGTTGCGCCCCCTGTAGCCCTGCCCCTTGCACTCGGGGCAGCCGACCGCGCGGTGCAAGGTCAGCGGCTGGTTGGACGGCACGCCCAGCAGCGTTTTTTCCACAGTTCCCGCCTCGTAGGGCTCCTTGCAGGTCCGGCACAACAGGCGCACCAGACGCTGCGCCACGATGCCGATCAGATTGCCCGTCATGACACTGACGGGAATCCCCAAATCGATCAAACGGGCAATTGCCAGCACGGCGGAGTTGGTATGCAGCGTGGAAAACACCTGGTGGCCGGTCATGGCGGCGCGAAAAGCCATTTCGGCGGTTTCATGGTCACGGATTTCGCCGACCAGGATGATGTCGGGGTCTTGCCGCATCATGGAGCGGATGCCGTTGGCAAAATCCATCTTGGGGTTGTCGGCTGCCGAGGCCTGGCGAACGCGCGGCATCGGGTACTCGACCGGATCTTCCAGCGTCATGATGTTGACGCCCTCGGTGTTCATCTCGCCCAAAATCGAGTAAAGCGTGGTGGTTTTCCCGCTGCCGGTCGGGCCCGTCACCAGCACAATGCCATAGGGCCGCGCGAGCATCAGCCGCAGCGTGTTCATGTGGTTATCCGACAGGCCCATCTGGTCCATCCGCACGATCGACTTGCGCCGGTCCAGCACGCGCAGCACAAAATTCTCGCCGTGGATGGTGGGCTGCACCGCCGCCCGAAAGTCAATGTCGTGGCCGCCGATGAGCTTGGAGATGCGCCCGTCCTGCGGCGCGCGGGTTTCGGCAATGTCCATTCCCGACAACACCTTGAGCCGGGTCGAAAGCCCCGGCCAGTATTGCTTGTGCAGCACCCGGACCTGCCGCAAAACGCCGTCGATGCGGTAGCGGATCCGCAGGAAGCCGATTTCAGGTTCAAAGTGGATGTCGGAAGCGCCCTCATGCACGGCATCGGCCAGCAGCGCATCGATCAGCCGCACAATCGGGTGCGCGAAGGCCTCGGCGCCGCGCAGCGAGAGCGCGGCGTCATCCATCTTGCCGGTGCGCAAGCCCTTGAGGATGTCGTCAATCGACAGCACGTAGCCGTAGAAGCGGTCGATGGCGTCCTTGATGTCGGTCTTGGAGGCAAGCCGCCACGCCAGGGAAATTTCAGCAGGCACGGCCGAGCGGCATTGGTCCATTGCCACCACGTCATTGGTATCGGCAATTGCGACGGTGAGCTGCCGCTCGGTTGCGTCGAAGGTGACGGGAAACACGTCATAGTGCTGCGCCAGCGCTTTCGGGATGAGCCGGGTCGCCCGGCTGTCGGGGACCATGTCGCCCAGGCGAATGATTTCAGTGGCGCTGGCCGTGGCCATGATGGCGGTCAGGTCATCGACCGACAGCATGCCCAGGCTGACCAGAATGTCACTGAGCGAGCCGCCGCGCTTTTCATGCTCGGTCCAGGCAATTTCGGCCTGGTCCTGCGTGATCAGGCCGCTGCGCTCCAGCTCAAGATAGAACGTGGTGGGGTTGTAGCCGTCGAGTTTGGTGCTCATCGGTCGGCTTCCTCCGGCAAGTCGGCCTTCAGCGCAGCGAGCCGGCTGCGCGCGCCGGATTCGTCAAAACCCGGCGCCTTGCCCTGCGCCAGGCGCAGGGCTGCTTCGTAATACTGAATCGCCAGAGCAGATTTTCGCAAATGGTCAAGCGCAACGGCCAGGTTGTAGACAAACTCCGGCTCTTGTGGCGCCAACGCGTGGGCCTTGAAGAAAAACGGCTGCGCTTCAGACCAGCGCTTTTCACCTGAAAGCACAAGTCCCATTGCATGGTTCAGATCGGCTGCCTGAGGGGATCTGGCCAGGAGGTCGCGCAACTTTGACTCCTGCCGGGGATCGCCGGCGTCGCTGGCCAGACTGCTCAATCCGGCCAGTGCCGTGGCATTTTGCGGCTCCAGCCGCAGCACCCGCCGGTAGGCGTCCATAGCCGGCTGACGCTGGTTTCTGGAGTGGGCAATCACGGCCAAGCCGAGCCAGGCGTCGCGCTGGGTCGGATCGGCCTGCAGCACCTCCCGATACAGCCGGCTGGCTTCATCAAGCTGGCCAGCCTGATACGCAGCGTAGGCCTGCGCCATGCCCAGGCCCGGTTTTGCGGTGTTGGTGACCAGCACCACTGGCACGGCGTTCTCGCCCACGGCGGGCGGTTCGCGGCTGGCGCCGCCATCAGTGGATCGCCTTGTCGCCGCATCGCGCACCGGAGCGGCGACAACTGGCCGCACGCGAGAGGTGCCATCCGCCTCATTGCCGGCTTGCACTGAAGTCGGTGGTTGCCCGATCGCCGAAAAGACTGGCGCTGTCGTTGCAACCGGTGCAACCGGCGCAACCATTTTGGCAGTCTCCTGTGCTGCTGGCGCTACGGTTGCGGGAGCGGGAGCCTCGGCCGGGGACGCCGGTGCTGCAACCGGCGGGTTAACCGGCAACGGTTCAGCAAGGCGAGGTGTGTT
>JAHFQQ010000088.1 GCA_023259235.1 Polaromonas sp.
TCCCATGCGGTTCCACGCAGCCCGAGTCCAGCGGCTGGGTGGCTCCACGCGGCAACAAGAGCCACGCCTTGGTCGAGGCCGTCGGCCGCCAGCTCATCGTACAGCTCTGCACCGAGCGCCGTCCCCTGCCTGCCTCGGCCGTCAAGGACGCTGTCGAGGAACGGATCGAGAAATACAGGCAGGAAACCGGCCGTGACCGGATCGGCGCCAGGATCAGGAAGGAATTCAGGGAAGAAGTCATCCTTGATCTCTTGCCGCGCGCTTTCACAAAACGTTCATCGACGACGCTGTGGATCGACCCTGTCAACAAATTTCTGGTGGTGGGCACCGGCAGCCTTGCGGGTGCCGACAAGGTTGTGAGCCATCTGGTTGATTTGCTCGGTGAAATGCCGGGAGTGGGCCCTGGCATCGGCGTCAAACCTGTGCAAACGTCGCTGTCGGCGGCAACCGCCATGGCGCACTGGCTCGCCAGCCGCGAGGCACCCGTCGGTTTCACGGTCGATCGCGACTGCGAACTCAAGATGCCCGACGACCAAAAATCAACGGTCAGGTATTCCCGCCACACGCTGGAGATCGATGAAGTCGCGCAGCACATCTCGGTAGGCAAGGTGCCCACCCAGTTGGCCCTGACGTGGAATGACCGCGTCTCATTCGTGCTCACCGATAGCGCCCAGCTCAGGAAAATCAGGCTGCTCGACGTCGTGCTGGACGGCGTGCAGAAGAACGGCAACGACGAAGACGGTTTTGACAGCGACGCCGCCATCGTCACCGGTGAGCTGTCGGCCCTGCTCCCTGACCTGCTCGAGGCGCTGGGCGGCGAGCTGCCCGGCGGGGCGTCCGCGCCCCTGCCAGCCGCCTCACCGCCACCACGCGCTTTCGCGGTGGCATAAACCGCGCACACCTGAGCACGGCAGGCCCGGGGCCAGGAACTTCCTTTCGCCCACTAGGTCTTGCGGCACAGCGGCCCGTCAATCGGGTTGTCCAGGCTGTGCGCAATGGCCAGCACCAGCGCATGGATTTGATCCGGCGCGAAGTGCTCGAGCAGGGGCCGGGCGACTTCAGCAGGCAGACGCACCGCACAATGGCTTCCGTCAGGGCGCGTGATGTTAATGCTGGCCACCCGGCGGTTGACCCAACCCTCTTTTGATTCCGCCATCAGCATCTGCTCGTTCATCAGTGCCTGGTATTGCGCTTCGATGGCATCCATGACAGCATCATCCGGCTCGTCGGGAAGCTCGACGACAAAGCCTTCCATCGCGTCCTGGCGCGTGTGGCAGGCGATTGACTGGGCGGACACGAACCGTACGAAGCGGTCGCGCAGTGCATCGTCAAAAAAGATGTACTCGATGCCCATCGCGCGGCGTTGTCACTTGTCCTTGAGTTTCATGATGCCCAGGGCACTCATCACCATTTTTTCGAAGGCGTGCTCTGAGGTTCCCTTCTTCATCTTGCGCATGAAATATTTCTCGAAGGCGATCTTGGCCAGATGGACCCACTTGCCTTCGGAGAACCAGTTCACATTGCGCGGCGGAATCTGCGGCAGGGCCACGAAGCAGGCGCCGGTGTCGCCGAAGTCGGCCAGGCAGACGGCATTCCAGGTGGCCTTGGCGCTCGGCTCCTTGCCGCCCATCTCATCGCGGATATTGTGCGCAGTGGCCGTGACCATGGACTCGATCATGTAGCCCGTCTTGGGCGCTCCGGTTGGCACGGGCGTCACCTCCACGGGGGGAATGGCGACGCAGACACCAACCGAATAGATGTTTTTGAACTTCGGGTTGCGCTGGTGCTGGTCGATCAGGATGAAGCCGCGCGGATTGGTCAGCCCCTCAATGCCAAGCACTGCATCAATGCCCTTGAAGGCCGGCAGCATCATCGAGTATTTGAAGTCAAGTACGTGCTCTTTCTTCGGCGTGCCATCTTCGTTGTGCTCGGTCACGTACATCTTGCCAGCCTCGACCTTGGTAGTCTTGGCGTTGCAGATCCATTTGATATGGCGCTCGCGCATGATCGACTCCATCAACCCCTTTGAATCGCCAACGCCGCCCAGGCCAAGATGGCCAATGTAGGGCTCGGCCGTCACGTAGGTCATCGGCACTTTGTCGCGAATTTTGCGTTTGCGCAAGTCAGTGTCCATGATCATGGCAAACTCGTACGCCGGGCCGTAGCAGGAGGCTCCCTGGACCGCGCCAACCACCACGGGGCCGGGGTTCTTGACGAACTCCTGCCAATTTTTCTCGGCTTCAACTGCATGGTCGACATGGCAAATCGACTGGGTGTACCCCTTGGGACCAAGCCCCTCGATCTCGTCAAAGGCCAGTTTGGGGCCGGTGGCGATGACGAGGAAGTCGTAGTCAATGATGCGGCCATCATCAAGCTCGATCTGGTTCTTTTCCGGGTGCACGCGCTTGGCGCCAACTCCGATGAAGTCGATTTTTTTCCTTGCCAGCACTGGAGCAACATCGACCTCGATGTCGTCGCGCTTGCGCCAGTTCACCGCCACCCAGGGGTTGGAGGGTACGAAGTGGAACTTCGGGTTATTTGAAATAACGGTGACCTTGTCACTGGGACGGGCGCATTCGCGCATTTCATAGGCCATTGGCATACCGCCGATACCTGCTCCGAGAATTACGATGTGCGACATATATTTGCTCCAGTCCGTTAGGTGATGGGTATTTCCATAAAAAAACAAGGGTCATTATTGGTCTTTGAACCAATGGTGTACAGCCCAGACAATCAAAACTAGGGCTTACCCTAGGGGATGCGAAGTGTCGACCCGAGCATGCCAGACCGGTCTGACCCTGTCAGAAATTTTGGGTCTGGGGCATGACTTGACCTCAGGTTATTGAATTGCCCATTGGCTGGTTGACCACGATCCGCGACGCCGATGAACCGTTCAATGACTGCCTTTCGTGTCATTGCCTGTTCCTCAATCGGCGAGGTTGTCGGCCACGAGTTCCAGCAGGCTCTCGGTTGCTTTGTCCCAGTGCGCATGTTTGGCGCCCATCTCGAATGTGATGCGGCACTGGCCGCAACTTGTTACGAAGCGCTTGGCACCGGTCGCTTCGATCTGCTGTTTCTTCAACTCGAAGACCTTGTTGCGCAGGGGGGTGGCGCGCTGATTTGACACCACACCGCCGCCACCACCGCAACAGTAACCCGTCACGCCATGGTCCTCGAGCTCGATCAGCTCAAAGCCGAGTGCCGCCAGCACGCGGCGTGCCGCTGCTTCCAGTCCGCCGCGGCGCACGATCTGGCAGGGATCGTGAAAGGTCGCGGTTTGACCGATTTTCCTGACGCGGATGCGTTGGGTTGCAATCAACTCATCCAGGAACTCGGTCATGTGGATGATGCGCACCGGCAGCGCCTGGCCGTACCACCTGGCCGCCTCCCAGCGCGCCGCGCCGTAGGCATGGCCGCACTCGGGCAACAGCACCGTCCTGGCGCCGATCTTCACTGCGGTGTCGACCAGCGCACGCGTGAGCCGCTCCTGTAATTCCAGGTCGCCGTTGTTGAAGCCAATGTTGGAGGCGTCGAAGCCGCCCTGGTGCATGGTCCATCTGGCGCCGATGCGATTGAGAATTTTGGCCGCGTCGGCCAGCGCCTTGGTGTGTTCGCCCAGCTCGGCCGGCGCGGCGGTGACCATGATGTCGGCGTGGTCCAGGTCGCAGGGAATCGCGACGCCATGTTCCCGGGCCGCCTCAGCCAGAATGTCGGGCAGGTCTTCGCCCGGCGTCGCGGTGCTGCCCCACTGGCGGGCCGTGCGGTCCATCAGCGCCAGTCGATCCGGGACCAGTCCGGCCTTGAACATGCCGTGGCGGGCTTCCTTGACCAGCTCGGCGATGTCGATGCCCATCGGGCAGGCCAGGGTGCAGCGGCCGCACATGGTGCAGGAGTCGTAGAGCAGTTCCTGCCACTGCTCCAGGTCGGTGATGCACGGTTTCCTGACCAGACCGAGCGCGCGCACCAAGGGCGCAAGCGGACTGGCTTCGCGCAGGTAGGCGCGGCGAAACGGCTCCAGCTTGTAAATCGGCGTGTACCTGGCATCGCCGGTGGTCACGTAGAAGTGGCAAGCCGAGGCGCACAAGCCGCAGCGCACGCAGGATTCCATGTGCAGCGCGGCGGTGACGCCGAATTCGGACACGAAGCTGCGCATCGCCACATCGACGCGCGCTTCGTCGCTCTGGTCGCCCTGCCGGTCGAAGGCGGGGGTTGCGCTGGCTGCGACGCTCATACCCTGACTCCCCGATGATTGAAGCGTATGCCGGTGGCGCCGCGCGAGAAGGCGAACAGGAAGGCGTGCATCAGCTTGCCGAATGGAAACCAGATCAGCAGCAGCTCCAGCGTCAGCAGGTGCACGGCCAGCGGGCCAGCGTAGATCACGTGGTCGCGCGCCAGGATGGCTGCGGAGGGCTCACTTAGCAGCGCCATGCCAGTGATGACTGGCAGGAAAGTGACGGTCCAGCTGATCGTGTCGTCGGCGTTCGAGATTTTCCTGAGCACCGGGTCGGTCAGGCGCAATGACAGGGCCAGCAACAGCGACACGATGGTGGCGCCAGCAGCGAGATACATCACCATGTCAGGCAAGGCAGGCCACCCCAGGCCGGTGACGCGGCGTATGAACGCAATGTGTGGTGCGTAGCCGAAAACGATCAGCGCCAGGCCGAGGTGAAAGACGTAGCCATTAATGCTCGTAACCAGAGCGGCCTGACCGAATTCCCTGCGCGGCCACATGCCGCGCACGATGGCGCGCAACGCCCCCACCAGGTTCGACGGCGCACCCGCTCGTGGTGGCGAGAGGTCCGGCATGCGCGGGCGCCGCAGCACCCCGACGAGGCGCCACAGCGTAGCCAGCACGAAAACCACGAGAGCGACGGTCAGCGCCGGACCGCGGGCGAAACTCAGCAAATCCATGCGTCAGTCCTCCATCGCGTTGATCGTATTCACTTCAGGAAAATCAACCGGGCGCCAGCCCTTTCCCGCGCCGGAAGCGGCATTACGCGGCGCCGGTTGTTTCACCGAAAATGAAAGGGGCCCGCATTTCGTCCATTGGCGCCCGCCAATGGGCACTTGATGCCCAACTTGTGACAGCTTCGCCCCCAGGAGGAAAAAATCCTATTACCCATATGGGCTACCCAACATCATCCCTCGAGGTGATAGACGCACCTTGATACCTACTCAAGAATCCAGTGCGTATAGTGGAGGCCGTGGCCGCTCCATACGGGCGCGTGCCATTTATCCCCACAAACTACCGGCTGTGTGAGCCAACCAACGGAGACAAGACATGGAATTCAACAAGGAATTTGACGCATCTGGCATGGCCTGCCCGCTGCCTATCGTAAAGACCAAGAAGGCGCTGTCAGACATGGCCTCTGGCCAGGTGCTGCGCGTCATTTCGACCGATCCTGGCTCAGTGTGCGACATGGCCGCCTTTGCCGAGCAGACGGGCCACGCGCTGCTGGAACAAGGCAGCGAAAACAGCAAGTTCGTCTTCTATCTCAAGAAGGCCTGAGAAACCCATCAACCCACCCGGAGCACACGCATGGCAACCAAGAAAATGGCGCTGATCGCCACCAAAGGAACGCTGGACATGGCCTACCCGCCATTCATTCTGGCCTCCACCGCCGCTGCACTGGGCTGGGAGGTCCAGATATTCTTTACCTTTTATGGCCTGCAGCTGCTGCGTAAAAGCCTGGACGACGTCAAGATCAGCCCACTGGCCAATCCTGCCATGCCGATGCCGGTGCCAATGCCGGTGATGGTGCAGATGCTTCCGGGCATGGAATCCATGGCCACCATGATGATGAAGAACAAGATGAAGTCCAAGGGCGTGGCCTCGCTGCAGGAACTGCGCGATCTTTGCCTGGAAGCGGAAGTGAAGTTTGTCGCCTGCCAGATGACCGTTGACCTGTTCGAGTTCAAGCCCAGTGAATTCATCACGGACATTGAGTACGGCGGGGCCGCAACCTTCATGAAGTTTGCCGGCGAATCCGACGTCTGCCTGTTCATTTGACCATGCTCCCCCTTCCAGCAACGGCAGCTTCGGCATCCAAAGCCGGGCCAGCCGCGAGTACAGGCAGCACGGCAGCAACAAAACGGAAAGCGGCCGCAGATACCACTCCCGTGGCGCTCTGACGTTCCCGGCGCTGGCTTGCCTGGCGCCTCATGGGGAACACGGGCCGTGGCAATACCCCGGATGCGCTGGCAGCCGCATATTTCCCCGCCAGCGCCCGCGCGCCGGAGCCCTCCGGGTCTTGCAGCGCCAATAGCCGTCATCCCGCGACCGCCGATGCCGTGGACTGACAAATCGCGACGTGTGACTTTCGGTATCACTACTGAACCGTAGGTGCTGTCCTCGATTCCCTTTTTACTCCGCCAGGACACGGCGCAATCCTTGGGAAAGCTTCGCCTCGATGGACATTGTGCAGACGCCATTGAACGGCGCTGAAACTGCTGGGTGAAACTCAGTCGTCGCCCTTCGGCCCCGGGTATGAACCTGGCATGGCAATTATTCAGCCTGCAATTCATTCTTCGCAAATAAGATTTCATTTTTCCGTGGAATTGGCCGTTTGTTTTGCACGCAGGGGCATGGCGCTTGAATTGCGTTCGTCCGGATCACGACTTCAGATGTAGTATTTCGAAGCGCGACGTCGCCCCGGGAGGGCCTTCTGGATAATGACGCCGCGCACGACGGTCAAATCAGTGAACGCCACATCCGCGAAGGCCGGATTCAGCGCATGCAGCACCCAGCCAGTGCCAGCACCAAGCAGTTGCCTGAAGATCCATTCTTCCCTGTGCCAGGCCAGCACATAGGAGCCGTCCCGGGCCAGCCCACCGGGCTCGATGATGATGATTTCGCCTTCCAGGAACTCGGGTGCCATGCTGTGACCCAGCACCATCAGGGCAAAGGATTCGCTACCCGCGCAGCCCGGCGCGTCAGCGTCAGCATCCGCAGTGCGGGCCGCCGCATCGGCGCAGGCGACCTGGTGGGGTGTGGGCGGATTCGTGGGCATGAGCATGTGAACCTCGTTGGGTGGCGCGGATTTACAGGACTTGGGTGAAAATTTGCGCTGCCGCCACGCCGACCGCACGCAGTTCACCGTGCAGCGTGCTGACAAAGCCGGGCGGTCCGGACAGATAAAAATCACAGTCGATATCAAACAGATCGACCCGCATGGCCTGAGCGATCTGCCGGGCACCGACAGTGGCATCGGCATGCGACACCAGTTCGTATTCAAACTGGTCCAGTGCCTGTGACCAGGCGCGACACTGGTTGCTCAGGAAATGCCCGTCGCTGCGCGTGGCCAGCCAGAACAATGAGAGCGAAGGCGCCGCGTCCAACGCCAGCGCGTGCTCGATCAGACTCTTGATGGGCGCAAATCCGGCGTCACAGGCGGCAAACACCAGGGAACGGTGGCCGTCGGCCAGCACGAATTCGCCGGTGGGCCCCAGCACCGTAACAGCCGTACCGGGCGAAATGTCGTTCGCAAACAAATGCCGCGCCAGGGTATCAGCCTCATTGCGCTCAATGAAAAAGTGCAGATTACGGTCGTCACAAGGGCAACTGGCCAAGGGGTAAGCGGCGTGCGCGTCCTGGCCCGGCATGGTCCAGCCCAGCGACACCGACTGTCCAGCCAGGAAGCGCAGCCGGTGGCTGCGTGGTGTCTGCAAATGCAGCAGCCGCGTGTCGGGCGCCAGCACAGTGACCGCGTGCACCCGGGTCACGATGTGTTGTTCCGGCATGTCCAGCGGCCCGCCGGCCTCCAGCAATTCCAGCGTCAGTTCACTGCTGGCCGCGGTGTGACAACACATCAGCGTGTAGCCCTGGGCCTTTTCCGCCTCCGATAACGGATAATCAAAGTGCCGGGTTTTCACAACTTCGCCGGCAATCACTCGCGCCTTGCACATGCCGCAACTTCCGTTGCCGCAACCATAGTTGAGTTTGAGCCCGGCATGCAAGCCCGATTGCAACAGGTCGGCATGTCCCTCCACAGCGAACTCGTGGCCGCTGGGGCGCACCGTAACCTGTGCCGTCATGACTTTGAGCATATCGTCCATCACTTCCAGCAGATCTACCGACTCGGTCGCCAGTGCCTGCGCCAGGCCCCGGGTGACCTGTTGTTCCAGTTCCCGCCATGCGCCGTCGCCACAACGCTGCGCGGCCAGATCCCGAATGCGTCTTTGCAGTGCGATCACCAGACCGTGATAGCGCTGCAAGTGCTTGCGCACGTTGGCCAGCTCATGGCTTTGCGCAAACAGGCGCTGTGCCAGCACCTCCTGGCTGGGCAGCATGCGCTCACGCACTCTTTTGCCAAATGCTTCATCCCGGATTTGCGCCACCCGCTCCAACAAACCGGATTCCTCAAACTGCACACCGGGGTAAAGTCGCAGCAAGGCGTCGGTGGACACCATTCCATCACTCAAGACCAGTTCGCCCGCGCGTACCCGTTGCTGCAACACCCCGCGCGCAACGCCTACCAACTGGGCCGCCCGCCATACGCTGACCTGGTGTGACATGGTGCTCTCTAGCTCTTGATTTAGTAGCTGCCTGCGCCCTGTTTCACTGGGCCAGGAACTGATATTGCGATGAGCTGAAGGCAGCGGCGGTTGCGCTGGCAAGCGTTGGTGAATGAATGCGATCCAGATAGCGCGCACGGTACAACAGCCGGGGTTGCTGCACCTCGTCCACAAAACCAGCACGGTCATGCAGCACGTTGTTGCACACCAAGCCCATGCCCGGCTCCAGGCGAACGCGAAACAGGTGCGGCCCGTCAGCCTCCAGCGACTGCGCCAGGAACGCAACTGCTGCGCGGGTTGGTACATCATTTTTCCACTGCACACTGCGCGTGCGTGCCGTGTAGCGCATATGCAGTGCACCACTGAATTCATCCACCGAGAACACCGGCCCGGCCTGCTCGGCGCGTGCCACGCCGTCTTCATCGCGCCTCTCGGGAATGGTCATGACGTCGGGAGCCATGAGCGCGCGCACCCAGTCAGGGTTGGCTTCGCGCACCGCGATGTAGGCCATTTCATGGTCCATCAGCGCATTCTCACCGCCTGCGGCAGCCGCACGCACACAATGCAGAATCATCGACCGGATGTGTCTGGACTGCGGGTGGTAGTAGCCATCGGTATGCCACTTGATGGACCGATTGGTATAGGGAATGAACGCGGTGCGATTGCTCATCGGGGCCGCTGCCGCGATCTGGGAGATGCCGTCTTCATCAGCAAGCCAGTTGCCGTCCAGCCGGTGCAGCCCCAGCTGTCGCGCCAATTGGCGCGGGATGTCTTTGTCCGGGTCGCGAATCGGGCTGCGGTAGATGGCCATATTGGCCACGGTGCAACGTTGCAGCAACGCTTGCTGCTCCGCATCAGTGAGGGCCCGGGGGTCAGCCACGTCCACCACCAGGTCCTGGGCACAGCGCGGATGGCTGACACGCTTGGCATCACGCCAGCGCTTGTAGGCAGCCTGGTCATCAAGGTTGAAAGGCGTATCCATCCTGGCCCTGTGCTCAGTCACCAGTCGTGGCGGCACGCGTTGCGCGCGGCGCGCGCGGTTCGGTGGACAGCACGTCCTGTATGGCGCGCTGCAGCATCTGCACTGCCTCGGGCACTTCAATGGCCATGACCTGATCAACCACCCAATGCCGGTCTTTTTCCGGCATGAGCCCTTCGATGCGATGACCCAGATAGCGCACGAAAGCAAAGTCCGGCCCTTTGGGGCCATAACCAAACTTTGCGTAATGACTTGCCAACTCATTGAACAGGTCGATGAATCCGTCATGGTGACTGGGCTGGCCCGCAGCAGGCATGCCCAGCAAGGTGTCCTCATTGTCCTGCAACACCTCGGCTACACGCCGCACCAGAGCCGTGATGAACTCAGCGCGCCCGTCTGCACTCATACGCTCATATACCATGCGGTCGAGCACATGGATGAAAAACACCAGCACCTCCCGCGTGAACGCGAAATATTGCGGTCCGACGTCGATGTCGAAGTGCGCCGAACGCATCTGCTTGAGCATGTTCTGCGCCACCTTCCAGACGATGAACGCCATCGCGCCGGCAGTCTGCTGCGGGGTCCTGGTGGCTCCCGATCGGAACCACTGGCTCTTGATTCTGATATTGGCCATGATCAACCCGGCGTCGGGCCGCTCCAAGTGGTCCGAATCCCCATTCGGCGGCAGTAAAACACACAAAGTAATAAACCCGGCCTCATCTCAGTATCCGCCTTTGCCCAGGGGCTGGGGCAACGCAGCCACCTTCGGGCCCTGCTTGGCCGGGCCAACGGGAAACAAGTCATACAGGTATTTGCTGTCCACTTCAGGACGGATTGCCGACATGCCCTTGAGCATATTGCGAAAATTCGGGGTGTGGCCGTGTTCGCGGTACTCGCTTCGCAGGTAGTTGACAACCTCCCAGTGCGCGTCGGTCAGGTCAATGTTCTCAGCTGCAGCAATCACGCGCACCGCGTCATCTTCGAATACCGGCTCCATCAGGTAGCCCTGATCGTCGGTCTCGTGTTCCACACCATTGATGTTGTAGCCCATGTTCCACTCTCCTATATGGCCGTATCGCGTCTCACACAGCCGCCGCCGACTTGTGCGGCACAAACAGCCCGCACCCGAGCAGCCGCCGCGACCCCACGCCGCACCGCTGCAGCTGCAGCGATTGTTGCGGAGCCAACTGGTGCAACATCAGGCTGAACGTGTCTACGGGCCGCCCTGACACCTGCATGCGATGGCGCAGACCGCACACTGGCACCCCACCAATGCCCAGTTCGCCAAGCTCCCTGTCCACGTTAGCCATGAATGCGAGCTCGTCGCCATTGTCGGCGGCCACCCGGTACGCATAAAGCGTGGCGTGCGGCTGAAGTTCGCGCAGATGCGGCACGCCCAGACGCAGGGTTTCACCAGCGACCGTCAGCACAGCCCCCTGAAACGACAGCAACTCAGTGGCACGCGAGGCGCCCAGCCTCAGCATCAGGCGCACGCGCCGCGACAAAAGGGCTGATTCGCCGAGGCCATGCACGACTTTGATCGGATGAATTCCGGCCAGGGATTCGCTCACCAGCCACGGCCACTGCTCACACAAGGCCAGTTGCAGGGCTTGGGCATGGTCGCGCAGCAGCGTTTGCGCGTCCATCGGAAACACCACGTCCACGGTTCGGTCTGCCAGCAGGTGCACGGTACTCATTCTGGGCACTGCTCTGGCGGTATTGGCTCTGGCTGGGCCTGGGCCCAGCGCACCAAGGCTTCACCCCACAAGCGCGCCGTCTGGGGGTCGATTTCGAATACCGTGAAACGGCTGCCCTCCCGAATACGGGTGCGCAGCAGACTCATGCCGCCTCCGTCGTGGTCGAGCTGCTGCAATTCGATGACCTGACGACCCAAGGGACTGGTCAGCTTTTCGATTGGCGTGATCGTACTCATGCCCGCTATTTGGCGCAAGAGTCGGCATTGCCGTCTATAGCCGACTCGGGTGGGACGATATAGCCCCAATGGGTAGTCCTGAATACTCAACGAGGGTGATAGCGCATGAGGCCTGTGCAACCGTACCATTTATCCGAGCGTTGACCATGAACCGGCCCGAAACAGCAGACCTTGCCACCCGCCGATGGCCGCCACCTGACAGGAGACACCCATGAGCAAGACACCGCACGACACCCCGATGCTCGACCAGCTTGAGAGCGGCCCGTGGCCCAGCTTTGTCACCGGCCTGAAACGCCTGGCCAAGGACAGCGACTACATGACGGACCTGGTCGGCCAACTGGAGCATTCCTACCAAACCCGCAAGGGCTACTGGAAGGGTGGTACGGTGGGGGTATTTGGCTACGGTGGCGGTGTGATTCCACGGTTCTCCGAAGTGGCCGACATGTT
>JAHFQQ010000089.1:0-9257 GCA_023259235.1 Polaromonas sp.
TGTCGCCGCTGTCGGTGACGACGAGCCCTTCCACGGTAACGTCTGGCGAGACGATCCGGATGGTGTCGCCAGCGAGGCCCCCGCTGACGGTTGGTCGGTCAATGCCTTCAAGTTTCAGAGGCTTGTTGATAAGCAGGTTGTCCCTGTAGTGACCGCGTTCGATGGCCACGGTGTCGCCGGGTTTGGCGCGCGCCACGGCGGCGGAGATCGACTCGCCGGGATGGACCCGGATCTCCGCGGCTACCCCAATCCGGGCGACCAGCAGCGAAGCGAGCAGTACCGTAGCGCTGCGCACGGCAAATGCAAGCCTCGGGGATGATCGCTTCAGTACTATCACTTCAGTCCGGGTTACCTGGTTCGCATTGTTAACTCGTAGGCGCGTAGGTCAGGAGTGGGCGCCGGATTTGTCAGCAACCAGAACTACGACAACTCATGCGCCGATTTGTTGATCCATGATATGAGGAACAAGCATCCTCAAGAGCGAACCTCGTCGGGAATCGACGATTTGGATTCAAGAAAGGAGGGGAAGTTTTGCAACTCCCCCCAGGGTTCTCCGCGAAACCTTCTGGAACCGGCCCTCAGGCCTCCACCAGCATGCGCGATCGCATCTCAAGGTGCAGCGCGTGGCAGAAGTTGGTGCAGTAGCACCAATAGACCCCGGGCTTGTCTGCCTTGAAGGTGACCGACTTGGTTTCCTGAGGGTTGACGATGAAGTTGATATTGTATTTCGGGATGGCAAAACCGTGAGTCAGATCCTCGACCTTGTCCAGGTTGGTAAGGATGATGGTGACTTCGTCGCCCTTTTTGACCGTCCACTCGCGCAGCCCGAAGGCTGGAGCCTGAGATGTCAGGTAGATCGTCACCTTCTTGCCTTTGCGTTCGACCCGGCACTCCTTGGCGTCCTTTACCGCGTTGGGGAACTCGTTGATGTCATAGACCTGACGGGTCCTGATCAGTTCGCGTGGAATGATGATGGAGTCATGCGGCTCGGAGTACACCGAGTGGTCGGCCACGAGCTTCATCTTGTCACCGCTGATGTCAATCAGTTGCGCGGTTTCCGGGTGCAGCGGTCCTACCGGCAGGAAGCGGTCCTTGGAGAACTTGTTGTCGGACAGAAAGAATTTGCCATCGGCATTCTTGGTCTCGCCCATGGAAGTAAAACCGTGGCCTGGCTGGTATTGGACGTCGATGCGGTCCACCACCGGCTTTGCCGCTTTATCGCCCTTGAAGGATTTGATGGCGGCGTCGAGGTTCCATTTGACGATCTGGCTGTCGAGGAACAGCGTCGTGTAGGCGTTGCCCTTGTTGTCGAAACCGGTGTGTAGTGGACCGAGGCCAATTTCAGGTTCGGCGACCACGGTGTCGCGGGGCTCCTTGAGTTCACCGTCGAACCATTTCAATACCAAAGCATGCTCGATCAGGGTGGCCGTTGGCGAGAGCTTGCCGGAGCAGGCGTAGTACTTGCCGTCCGGACTGGCGTTGACGCCGTGGGGGTTCTTCGGCACCGGCACGTAGCAGGTGAGCGCGGTCTTCGGATCTGCGTTGGCGGATTTGGTGCCGTCCACCACCGGGACCTTGGATTTGCCGATGAAAAATGTCTTGCCGGCCTTGACTGCTGCTTCAATGCGGGCAATGTTGAAGAAGATGCAGGAGTCGCGCTCGAGCGACATCATGTCCTCATAATGGACGCCGCCCTCCATGTTGTATTGATTCGAGCAGGCCAGTTTGCCGTCGTAGGAGGTGGCCACCAAGTCCATGTTGCCGTCTATCTTGACCTGCCAGCGCGGCTCCAAGGATTCCGCATCGACACAGGTGAACAGGCAGAAATATTTTTTCGGGTCGTTGAGGTCGCGGCCGTCGTTGGGTTGGGGAATGTGGAACTCGTTGCCACAAAAAACGCGGGTCGTGTAGTTGATTTTTTCGTCAACCGGATCGCGCTTGTCGGGGAAAATGCCATGGAATCCCTGAACGTTTGGCAGTTCAGTGATCTTGTCACACTCCATCGTATCGAGCCGGACGCGCGCGATGCGACCATGGATCTTGTCATTGACGAAAAGGTGTTTGCCGTTGTAGGTGCCGTCGGTATAGGACGGATGTACGTGGTGGGTATCGCCGGTGAAGTACTTCAGGCTGCCATCCGCATTGGTGCCCATGATCTTCTTCGATTCGTTGGTGATCCCCCAGCCGACCAGGCAGTCGATGTTGAACACCGGAATGCGCTTGAACTCGCGGCCGGAGGGCAAGCCATAAATCCGAACTTCCCCTGAATGGCCACCGGAGGAGAAGGAGTAGTAAGTATCCAGTTGACCAGGCGGTACTTCATACTTTGAGTAATCGACCGCTCCGGTTTTGGTCGGCTCGGCGGCCGTTACGGATTGGCCTCCGGTAGCAGCGGGGGCGGCTGTCTTGTTGCAGGCAGCCAGACCCACCGACAGTCCGGCGCCGGTAAGACCGGCAATAGCGGTTTTGTTGAGGAATTTGCGGCGACCCAGATCCTTGGGAATCACGATTTCGTTTGAATCATTAGCAGTGCTCATGAGAAATTTTCCTTTCTTGGTTTTTTGATAATCAGATGGTTGCAGCCATTTAAGGCTGAAAGTCGTTACCCGGAATTATTTGAACGACGAAATCGCGAAAGCCCGGATATTCACAGTCCGTCCCGAGGCAAACACGGCTTTGAGCGCGGCCAGGCCACTGGGGGGGCTGGCCAACTCCGGACGGTGCAGCGGCTACCACAGAAAAGAACAAAAGCGAAGAATTGGTGACGAAGTTCATCTTGAGCTTGGACATTGGGCCGTCTATTCCAGTGGTGTCGCCAACCTTCTGACAAACAGGCTGGAGCCTGCAACCTTTATTGCAACAAGGTTATCAGGCCTGTCCGGGTAATTCCTTGATGTAGGTCAATCAGTCTGGCGTTAAACGGATCTGCCGATTTGGCACCCCGGCAACCGGCCCACGAATTGCCGCATTGCGACCTCAGGGCTGGAGAAAACCCAGCGTCTTCAGGCTCAGGAACAGCGCGGCGCCAATCAGCAGGTTCTTGAAGCCCACATAGCTCAACATGTCCATCACGCTGGCATAGCGGTAATTGGCTTGCCACCATGGGCCGTTCTTGACGTAGCGGCGACCCGACAGGCGGATCAATATCTCGTAAACGCTCCAGCCGACCCACCAGCCGATGATGGCGCCTGAGGAGAGGCGACCGTTCGCGGCCAGTACCCACGCCAGGCTGGCCGCCAGCGCCAGCGAGAATCCGGCCACCTGGAGTGCACGTTGCGAAGCCCAGCCTTCAGAGCTCCAGGGCCACAGGTGGTCAACCAGCTCCAGCCAGAGCCATTTCAGGCCCCTCGCCCCCGTCTTGTGCGGCGGAGCGACCGGGTCAGTGGGCGCACGTGGATCCGGCCCAAGCCTGACTTTGGCATCCATTGGGACAACGTCGATCGGAATGAAATAGCCGTCGCGTCCAATCGGCGTGATTTTCAGTCCGTTGCGTTCGCGCCGCTTGCGTTCCTTGGCCAGCGGCGGGCAACCCTTCGCATCGGTGTACAGCACCAGGCAGTCCAGGCAATGAAGACATTCGCGGTGGTCGATGCGGCCATCGGCGTCGATCGCCAGCGAGCCGCAGCCAACGGCGCAGGCCTTGCAACTGTTGCAGTCCTGCTTGCGCGGCAGGCCAAACCAGCGAAAAGTGCTGGGCATGGCCAGGGCAGCACCGAGCGGGCAAATGTACTTGCAGTATGGTCGTTCGATAAAGATTGAGAGGCCCAGAATCGCGCAGACAAACAAGCCGTAAGGCCAGGCGCGGTGGCTGACACCCACCAGGAAAGTGGTTTTGAACGGTTCGACCTCGGCCAGCATTTCGGCCAGACCCATGGAAAATACAGACACCGTCAGCAGGCCGAAGAATACCGCGTACTTCACCCACTTGAGCCGGTCATGCCAGACGCGTGGCAAATGGCCCTGAAAGCGCTTAAGGCCGATCAAGCCGCCGAGCTTGTACATGGCCTCGGACAGGGAGCCGAACGGGCACATCCAGCCGCAGAACAGGCCGCGCCCATATAGAAACACAGTGAGGATGATGAAAATCCAGAACAGGAAAATAAACGGATCGGAGAGGAAAAGAGACCAGGTCCAACTAAACAGCAAGGTGTGAAGCCAGGTCAACACCTGCGTAATGGAAGGCTGCGCCATCGCGCCAAAACCGACGAAGCCGATGCTAAGGGCCCAGGCGCTGTATTTAAATGCATTCACCGGCCACTTGTTTTTGTGGGTTGCGCGGCGCGTGAGCTTTTCACGAAAGGCATAGACCACGGTGACCATGATCAGCAACACTGCGAACAGGGCAATCCCCACGGCGCGCGATTTCCATACCTGCACCCAAGGTGCAGCGGCTTCTTTTATCACCGGTCGGCCGCCTTGCAACAAGTCAGCGGCCAGCCAGTATTTGGCATCGAAGGTGGCAAAGCTGCGCTTGCCGGTGGCGCGGTCCACGTGGCTACCCATGAATGACAGCTTCCAGGGATAGGCCGAAGAGAAGGTCTTGGAGCGGATGATGAAGATGGCCGATTCGGTAAAGGCCGGTGCCCCGGCTGCGGCAACGCCATAGAGGTTGAGGTAGTCGGTGTCGCGAAAGGTGAATGAATCCGCCTCCTGCTTGACCTGCACGCGGTCGTAGATGCCACCGCGCACAAAGCCCGAGCCCTTGAATGATTCGGTGCCCTCTGTGCGAATGATGAAGATGGCGTGCTCGCCTTCCTTGAGTTGCGAGCGCAGGTTGTTCCAGATGTTTTCCCCAAGCAAGCTGGCGCCGACGTCAGGATGGTCGAGGTCGCCAAACCAGAGCCCGATAAAGGGCTCGCTACCGTGCTCCAGGCCCACTTCCTGGGGCAACACCTGCAGACGCTGCACGCTGCCCTGCTTGACCAGCTGCGCCCAGCTGAGGCGCTGGCCGCTCACCGCAAAGCGGGCCGGCTCGCGCACTGTCGGCGCGAGGATGCCGACCTGGCGCGCCACCGCCGTGCCCGCTGTCATCATGACCTGGTTTTGCGTGATCACGGTGACGGTGGCGCCCGAGATCGCATCGACACCCAGTACGCCTTCATCAGGCCGGGACTGACCGACCTCAATCTTGTCGGCGACCGACTTGCCAATGTATTGCTGGTTGAAGTTAAGCAACGCCGATTCGGGGATGCCCAGCAGCAGGATGGGCTCGGAATGCTTGAGCACCTTCACGCCCACAAAGCGGCCTTTCAGATCCATGCCGATCAGCGTGACGACCGGCTTGCCCGAGTAGGCCGGCGTGTCGGTGATGTCAGTGGACAGCATCACATAGCCCAGCAGCGTCTTTTTGCCGTGCTCAGGCTCGCCATGGAACCCTGTTTCGTCCTTCTTCCTGGTCTCTGTGTCCTTCTTGCTCTCCTCATGCTCGTCATGGCTCTTTTTTGTCTGCACGTCCTTCTTGCCGTCACCGGTTTCGCCGTAGGCCTCAACATACGGCGGCTGGCCCATGCGCTCGGAGAAGCTCTTCGCGCCGGGAAACACTTCGGAACACGGCACCAGAGCGCACAAATCTTTCGCGGTATTCAATTCAGGCGGCAGTTCCGCGTTGTAGGAACCCGTGGCCGCACGCGCGTTGCTCGCGCCCATGGCAAGCGCCATAAAAAATGCGGCCAGGCAAAAATACACCTTGGCCGCTAAACATTGGGATCGTGAATGCATAACACTTCCTGAAGGCAGGCACTGCCAGCTCACAGTGCCAATACGGCGACACCGGAGATCGAGTCCGCTTGCCGCCAAGATTTCAAACAGCCAAATCCGGCCTCGACATTCCCGCACTGGCTTATTCCAGGCGCAAGCCACCAGACATCCGGCGCCAAGTGCCGGATGTCTGGCACATGCGTCTTGCAGGCGTGGCGGCTACTGCAGATGCAGTGGCCATGATCGGGGTTGCCGGGCTTTGGATCCCGGTAGTTGGTCCTGACTCTTGACGCCATCCTTTTTGAATGCCCCTCTCGTCACAAAGAGCTTTCATGCCTGTCTAAAATTGGCCTGCCTGATTGCTTTTCAACGAAGCCAATGTTGTGTGAAAATCGTGATGGTTTCATTGATTTTAATCAAGAACTCAGTAAAAACCCTAATATTAAGGTCTTGCGGTGCCACCGGTGTGCGAATATCGGTCTATCGAAATCCGTTACGGGTTTGTCAATTCAATTTTCCGGGAAAAAACCATGCATAAAACTACACTGCTCTTGGCCTCGCTGAGCCTCGCGTTACTGGCTGCTTGCGGACAAAAGGACACCTCTGCGCCGGCCGCTGCACCTACTCCAGCTGCTGCGCCAGCGGCTGCACCGGCCCCCGTCGCTGAGAACACTGAAGGCAAGGCCGTGTTTGGCAAGACTTGCTCACTCTGCCATGCTGTCGGAGCGGCTGGCGCGCCCAAGCCAGGTGACAAGGCCGACTGGGGCCCGCGCATCGCCCAAGGTAACGACACTCTTTACAAGCACGCCATGGAAGGCTTCACCGGTGCCAAGGGTTCGATGCCGGCCCGCGGTGGCAACGCCGCGCTTTCTGATGCCGAGGTCAAGGCGGCTGTTGATTACATGGTGTCTCTATCGAAATAAGGATCCTGTCGTGAAGCCCTCGTTCTCCCTGAACAATGGGCGGCGGCGCTTGCTGGCTGGCCTGCCCTTGCTAGCCACCGGTTTGTTTCTGAATCCTGCGCTGGCCGATCCCCAGGTGCGGCAGGCGTTTCAAAATCTGATGGGCACGCGCGTGGACATCACGGTGCAAGCCAGGGAAGGCGACGTCGCCGAGGCCGCGGTGGCGGCCGCCTTCGCCGAAATGGCGCGACTGAGCGACCTGATGAGCCGCTACCGCTTCGGCAGCGAGGTCAGCGCCTTGCATCTCGCGGCGGGACTGCAGCCGGTCGCGGTGGCGCCCGAGATGATGCAAGCGCTGAAAATGGCCCGGCATATGTCAGAGCGCAGCCGGGGTGCCTTCGATATTACGGTCGGGGCATTTAATGGCTGGAATTTTGACCCGGCGCAAACAACTATTCCGGATGCCACGGAAATTGCGCGTGAATTGCCGCTGGTGAATTACCGGGATCTGATACTTGACGAAAAATCCGCCAGTGCCTATTTGCGCCGCCGCGGCATGCGGGTTGATTTGGGTGGGATTGCCAAGCTCCCGATACTGCGGGCCGGCATGCAGACATTGAAGCGACACGGCGTGGCCGACGCGATGATCAATGGCGGCGGCGATGTTCTGGTGAGTGGACAACTGCGGGGGCGGGATTGGCGCGTGGGCTTGCGTGATCCACGCGCGCCGGAGCGCATCCTGGGGGTGCTGGAACTGAACGAAGGGTTTGTCGCTGCGTCAGGCGACTATGAGCGTTATTTCATGCGCAATGGACGACGCTATCACCACATCCTGAACCCGAAAACCGGCCAACCCACAGCCGGGCCGCACGGCGTCGCCCTGGTGTCGCGCAAACTCGATGACATCAATGGTTTGGGCGCGGCCATCATGGTGGCTGGTGCGGAGGCGGGGCGCCGCCTGATTGAGCCACTCAAGGGCGTGGACGCGTTGATCGTTGAATCGGATCAGCGCCTGTGGCTTTCGCCAGGCATGGCCAGGCGCCTGAATGCCTGATTGGTCATTGCTGGCTTCCGGTATTTTTTAAACCCGCGCGCCTGCAAACACCCTGTCGAACCGGATCCCCTTGGTCCGGCAGATTCACAATGACTTGACATTTGTCAAGTGCCACCCGCAAGCTGATAATGATAGCCGGGCATCAAAAGGGTGTTGGTCCTGTTTTTGTGCAATGCCAACCTGTCCAGCGGGATGAAACGCCTTTGCAGGCAGTTGAGACCGGCTGGAACACCAGAGAGGTTTCACGACGCTTTTTTGATTCCCGGAAGACAAACGCATCAGATGTTCTGACAACCGAAATGAGGCATCGAATGAAATATGTCACTGCGCTAGGGAAGGTCTGAATAACCCCCGCTTGCGCGGTTGGTGATGACCAAAAAATTCTCCGATGCATCACGATTCCGTTTTTCATCGAATTCCGACGCATATTGGTTCTGATTTGCAGCCTTTTCAGGCCGCTTTGCGGCACCTGCCCGCACCGCAGGCGCACTCATGCCTTGGCCCTGTTCAAAAGCATGCCCCGGACCATCCACAAATTGCTCAATGCAAACAGCGTCATCAATTGCGAGGTGTTTTTCGCCAGACCCTTGTAGCGAACCTTGGTGAATCCAAACTGGCATTTCAATACCCTGAACGGGTGTTCGACCTTGGCGCGAACACTGGCCTTGAGTTGTTCGGCTTTGTCCAGCAAATTACCCCACGGGGAATTCTTATCCAATGCCCGGCGCTTGCCAGGACGCATCGCCACATGCCAGTTCACGCTCTTGGCATCGTCACGCTTGTGAACGCCCTGATAACCCGCATCAGCGAACACCACCGACTCTTCGCCATGCAACAGCGCGTTGCCCTGCGTTACATCGTGAACGTTCGCAGCGGTCCCAATAACGGTGTGCACCAAGCCAGAGTCGGCGTCCACGCCGATATGCGCTTTCATTCCGAAGTGCCACTGGTTGCCCTTCTTGGTTTGATGCATTTCGGGGTCTCGCTCACCGCTGTCGTTCTTGGTAGAAGTCGGTGCAGCAATCAACGTGGCATCCACCACCGTTCCGGTTTTGAGCATCATGCCTTTGGTGGCCAAGGTAGCGTTGATAGTGGCCAGCAATTGAATGCTCAGCTCGTGTTCTTCGAGCAGATGGCGAAACCGCAGAATGGTGCTCTCGTCGGGCAGCCGCGTGGCGCCGGGGTCAAGGTGTGCAAATTCGCAATACAACGGCGTGTCATGCAAGGCCTCTTCCATGGCCGGGTCGCTCAGTCCGAACCACTGTTGCAAGAAGTGAATGCGCAACATGGTTTCAACTGGAAACGGTGGGCGACCACCTTTGGCGCCACCTGCCTTGGCAGAAAACGGCTGAATAAGACTGACCAGTTCCGTCCACGGAACCACCAGATTCATCTCGTCAAGAAACACCCGTTTGCGGGTGCGTTTGGAGACCAGTCCGAATCCGGCAGTGGCGAGAGTGCTTTGCTTCATCGAGATATAACGTTTCTCAGTGCTCAGAGGTTGGCTGGGTTTTGCAGAGTTTCCCTAGGAGAATTCTCTTGTTAGAAAAATGGTGTCTCCGTCGATTTAGACACATCGTGTCTTTTAGTATTTGCGCGACAGC
>JAHFQQ010000089.1:9267-11802 GCA_023259235.1 Polaromonas sp.
TTCGTATTCTCAACAATTGGCTTACACGTCGAAAGACGTCAACCTCCGGGCCGGGCCGTCTACAGATTACCCGGTTGTCGCCATACTTCCGGCCAATATCCCGATATCGGTCGAGGGCTGTCTGAGCGACTATCGATGGTGCGATGTCATAGCGGGGCCCAACCGGGGCTGGGCCTATTCCGGAAACATCATCTATTCATACCAGGGTTCAAATGTTCCTTTGCTCACATATGGCTCCATGATCGGCATCGGTATCATCGGGTTCAGTATTGGCAATTATTGGGATGCGCACTACCGCAGCAGTCCCTGGTACCCGCAGCGGCAGCACTGGATCGACCGGCCGAGGCCGGCATTAAGGCCCGGCGGTCGCCGCCTGCCGCCGCCAGGCCCGGGATTCGGTCCAGGCGCGGGCCAACGGCCACCGCAAGGTCAACGGCCGGGCGGGGCTCCACGGCCACCCCAGGGCCAGGGTCCGGGTGCTGGTCAACGACCACCTCAGGGTATGGACAGGAATGGAGGCCAACACCGACCACTGGGGCAACGTCCACCGCCGAACCTGTGATCAGGACGGCATGACCATTGGTGGTGTTGTGGGTTGATGCCCGGTTCTGGTTTGGTCCAGCCTGTTTGACGGAGAATATCCACGAGTGTTCGCGCCGCGCTGGAGGTTCTTCATGAGAACCTCATGCTGTATGACAGTGCTGTGTGCATTGGCGGCGAGCGAGCCCGCGACCAATGCTCTGTACATTACTAATTTGGAGCCTGATTGTGTACCAGCGTTTTGTAGCACGCTGCTTCCAAGCCATCCGGTTGAACCATTCCAGGGTGACACCCAACAGAGCGACCAATGAAGTGTATTCCGAGGTTGTACCCGTCCTGTGGTCACATCCGGGTTCCTTGAATGACAGATGAGCGTTTGCCGTCATTCCAGTTCGGGCGGAGAAAGGCCGGTTTTGTCCGGGCGCAGCCAGCCGGTTGTGGCGCCACAAAGCGATCCGGCGCACGAAAACTGCAGGTTTGAATTTCCCGCCATTCAGCCGATGACAGCGACGGTTTCCACGCGGCACTGCGCAGCGAGGTTTAATATCCACCTCCATGAAGCGCGGGCAAAAGTGGGCGGTCGGCTTGGGGATTGCAGCCGCGGTGCTGGGCGCGACGTGGCTTGCTGTGGCCTGGTGGTTGCCCACTGACGAAGAGCTTGCCACCCGGCTCACGGCCGAGGCCGAAGAACGGTTGGGCGTCAAGGTAATCATCGGCTCTGCCCACTGGGCGTTACTGCCAAGGCCCGTTGTTGTAGTCAACGACTTTCGCACGCGGCAGGCCCAGCCTGTGGTCATCCGGCAGCTCAGCGCTCATCCCGACTTGCGCGTGCTGCTGCATCGCCAGCTGGTGTTTGAGCAAATCGAGATTGATGGAGCGGTTTTCCCGTACAACTCTGCGCGCGCATTCGACGTCAAACCAGGCGCGAGTGAGCCCGATGCGAGCAATGGCGTGCTACTCGAACACTTGGAGTTTCGCAACCTGACCTGGCTATCCTACAACGGCATCGCCGTGGCCTATGACGGAGAGATCGACTTCGATCCGCACTGGCGCCCCCACCATGTCGAGTTGCGCCGCACCGGCGTCAATCCGGCCTTCACGCTGACGTTGATGCGCGAGGCCAATACCGACCGCTGGCAGACGCGCATTCAGGTCGGCGGCGGCACCGCGCACGGCAACGTTGTGTTGAAAACTGCCGCCAACGGCGCCATGCACCTCAGCGGCCAGTTGGCCCCGCATGACATTGAGGTAGCCAGCGCGTTGAGCGCGTTCCATCGCCGGTCACCTGTCGGCGGCAGGGGCTCGGGCCAGACAGTATTGTCCGCAGACGGCAACTCGGTGGGCGAGCTGGCGCGATCGCTACGTACGCGAACCAGGTTTTCGATCAGTCCTGCAATGGTCTTGCGCTTTGACCTGGACAAGGCCATCAGCACGCTCGGCAAAGAGCACGACGGCCAGACCGCGTTGCAGATGTTGACCGGCCAGATGGACACGCAGAACACCGATGAAGGAATGCGAGTGACCTGCACTGACATCAAGGCCCGCGCGGGCAATTACACGGTCACAGGCGACGCCACGGTTTATCATGGCCAGATCAAGGCCAGCGGCAACCTGGACTTGGTCGAGGGCGCGATCAGCGTACCCTTTACCCTGAGCGGGCCGGTCGACGAACCGAAAGCCTCGGTTCCGCCGGGATTCTTCGCAGGTGCGGCCATCGGCACAGCAGTGCTTCCCGGTATCGGGACCGCAATCGGCGCCCGCATCGGCAGCACCTTCGGCCAGCTCTTCAAAGGTGGCGCGCAACAACCTGTTGCGCCAAAAAAGGGCGCGGTTCAAAAGTAGATGGCAAGACCATCACACACCCAACTCATTGCTCTGTCCCGCCCGCTCCGCAGCGCTGGGGATCCAAAACCAGGGCGTGTTCAAGTAACCAGAGCTGGAGTCAGCGCAGGCTACCTTAAATTCCGTGCCTGTGACCGGACAGTCGCTGCTATC
>JAHFQQ010000090.1 GCA_023259235.1 Polaromonas sp.
GGCGTACTTAATTGTCTGGTTTAGCGCGGTCGGGTTGGAGAAGCAAATGACGATCGCGTCCACCACTTGATCGACCAACTGACGCACCTGCTGTATTTGCGTGGCGTCCTTCAGATTCGACTGCGTGATGATTACGTCCTTGATCAATCCGAGCTTTTTCCATTTCGGAATGATCTCGTTTTGTAAGCGATCCATCGCCGCGGCACGCCAAGTATTGCCTGCGTATGAACTGGCGTAGCCAATGGTCCACGGCGGGCCCTTCTTTGGCTTCCAGTCCCGGTAGGCACTCGACTCGACTGGCTGGGCTGGATCCAGTAGCTCCTTGGAGTACAAGCGTTTGGCCACGTCAGGCGATATTTCGTCCAGCCCGGCAGCGTGCACGACGCCACCGGCCAGGAACATGGATGCGACGAACAGCGTCGCGGTTCTCTTCAGTCTCGGTTTCATCAAGTCTCCTGGTTGTCTGTGGTCGCGGACATCGCATTGCCACCATGGTTTGCAGTAAATACCTGCTAGCCGGCTTTGAATGTAATTGCAAGTAAGCTGCAATTGCAATGCAAACAGTAAGGAAATCCCCTAGGCTGACCGCAGTTCCAACATTCACAGGTTTTTCCCAATAGAAAAGTACAGAAAACTCTGAAAATAGGAGAAGGCAATCTCGCCATTTGGTCAAAAAAAATGAACTTTTCTGCAATTGAATACAAATCCAATGCAAATTACAGGTATTTCCCCGCTGTTTTTTTAAACCATTTTCTCGGCACAATTGTGGCGATACCATCGCCCACGCATATGCAAATCAACCGAAGGGATTATGTCCAGTCAACATCCGAAAAAAGGTGTCCTTCTACAGGATATCGCTGGTGCACTCAAGCTCTCTATATCGACGGTTTCGCGAGCTCTTGCGGGCCATCAGACGATTAGTGAAGAGACTCGCAATGCCGTGCAACGCGCTGCAGTGTTGATGGGCTATGCATCCAAGCGCCCGGGTAAGAAAAAAAGGAACGTTCCCACACGCACAGTTGGTGTATTGCTAAGTGTGAATGAAATGCATAACCGCTTCATGACCATGGTACTGGAGAACATCCATCACGACATGCTCGAGCTTCGATACCATGTCGTCGTGCTTATCGATCCGATGAACTCGACCAACGATGTGGCACATCTGGCGACTTTCCGGCCAATCATCGATGAATACTTGGAGGGCATGATATTGCTGTCGGCCACCACCGACTCGTTTATGGTTCGAGAACTCCAGCGGTTAGGCGTGCCTGTTGTTCTGGCGGTGAGGTCGATGGATGGCTCGAAAGTTGACGTCATCGAGTCCGACAACTTGTACGGAGGAGCTGAAATCATGCGGCACCTCTACGAACTTGGCCACCGTCGTATTGGTTTGGTGATGGGCCCGGAGCACGCATCCACTAGCCGTGATCGTGCAATGGGAGCGCTGGCTTACCTGCGTGAAAAAGGCGTACCAATCGAAAATACACCCATAATGTGGAACGCTTTTACATACGAGGCCGGGTACTCATGTGCAACGCAGATGTTAGAACTTCGGGAGCCTATTACGGCCATCATGGCCGGTAGTGATTCAATTGCAATGGGCGTGCTTGAGGCAGCCCGGACGAAGAATATTGACGTGCCGTCACAGTTGTCTGTTGTGGGCTTCGACGATGTGCCTCTATCTGGTTCACGGATTATCAGCCTGACCACCATCAATAATTCCGCTAAGGAAATGGCACGTGTTGCTTGCCGCCGACTGCTGGATCGCATCCGCAATGGCGCCCTAACTCCACCGATTCGTGACGTGATGCCAGTTCAACTTATCCGCCGCGATACCTCAGCTCCTCCTGGCCGACGCTGAATCCGAACCTCCGCTCACGGTCGGAATCAGTGCCGCGTCAGATAAGGCGCTCGGTTTGGGTCGATTGATGGGATGGACCCGACCTACCTCTTGCCACCATGCCGACACTTGCTTTCTGGGAGACGTCCATTTAAGCCTTAACGCAAACCCGGCAGACCTGCCTTAGCGCCGCAGGACTCAAAACCTATAATCGGACGCTCTGCCGCCGGGCACTGCCCTGCTGCCCAACCTAATTTTCAGACCATGCGCACACCCGTTTTCACCGTTGCCGACATCCGCAAGAGCTTCCTTGACTTCTTTGCGTCCAAGGGCCACACGGTGGTGCCGTCCAGCTCCCTCGTTCCTGGCAACGACCCGACGCTGATGTTCACCAACTCGGGCATGGTGCAGTTCAAGGACGTGTTTCTGGGCACCGACAAGCGCCCGTACGTGCGCGCCACTTCGGTGCAGGCCTGCCTGCGCGCCGGGGGCAAGCACAACGACCTGGAAAACGTCGGCTACACCGCGCGCCACCACACCTTCTTCGAAATGCTGGGCAACTGGAGCTTTGGTGACTACTTCAAGCGCGAATCGCTGAAATGGGCCTGGGAGCTGCTGACCGAGGTCTACAAACTGCCGCCCGAGCGCCTGCTGGCCACGGTGTACCAGGAGGACGACGAGGCCTACGACATCTGGACCAAAGAGATTGGCCTCCCGCCCGAGCGCGTCATCCGCATTGGCGACAACAAGGGCGGGCGCTACAAGAGCGACAACTTCTGGATGATGGCCGACACCGGCCCCTGCGGGCCGTGCAGCGAAATCTTCTACGACCACGGCGACCACATCCCCGGCGGCCCGCCCGGCAGCCCCGATGAAGACGGCGACCGTTTCATCGAAATCTGGAACAACGTGTTCATGCAGTTCGACATGGCCGAAGACGGCTCGGTCACGCCGCTGCCCGCGCCTTGTGTGGACACCGGCATGGGCCTGGAGCGACTGGCCGCCATCCTGCAGCACGTGCACAGCAACTACGAAATCGACCTGTTCGACGCCCTCATCAAGGCCGCCGCGCGCGAGACGGGTTGTGACGACCTCGCCAACCCCTCGCTCAAGGTGATTGCCGACCACATCCGCGCCACGGCCTTCCTGGTGGCCGATGGCGTCATTCCCGGCAGCGAAGGGCGCGGCTACGTGCAGCGGCGCATCGTCCGCCGCGCCATCCGCCACGGCTATAAGCTGGGCAAGAAGACGCCGTTCTTCCACAAGCTGGTGGCCGACCTGGCTGGCCTGATGGGCGACGCCTACCCCAAGCTGCGCGAGCAGGAAGCCCGCATTACCGAGGTGCTCAAGGCCGAGGAAGAGCGCTTCTTTGAAACGCTGGCCACGGGGATGGATATTTTGGATGCGGCCTTGCAAGGTGGGGTGCAGCAATTGCCGGGCGACGTCGCCTTCAAACTGCACGACACCTACGGCTTTCCGCTCGACCTCTCGGCCGACGTGTGCCGCGAGCGTGGCCTCACGGTGGACGAGGCCGGTTTTCACGCCGCCATGGACCGCCAAAAAGCCCAGGCCCGCGCCGCCGGCAAGTTCAAGATGGACAAGGCGCTCGACTATGCCGGCCCGGCAAATCAGTTCACCGGCTACGAGCAGCTTTCGGAAACTGCAAAAATCGTAGCTATCTACGTAGATGGGACAAGCGCTGCAGCCCTGAAAACAGGTCAAAACGGCGTGGTGGTGCTCAGCAGCACGCCCTTCTATGCCGAGAGCGGCGGCCAGGTGGGCGACCAGGGCGTGCTCACCAGCGGCTCGGCCCGCTTTGCGGTGGACGATACGCAGAAGATCCGCGCCGACGTTTTTGGCCACCACGGCACGCTCGCCGAAGGCAGCTTGAATGTCGGCGACAGCGTGCAGGCGCAGGTGAACACCGAACTGCGCGCCGCCACCATGCGCAACCACTCGGTCACCCACCTCATGCACAAGGCGCTGCGCGAAGTGCTGGGCAGCCATGTGCAGCAAAAGGGCAGCCTGGTGAATGCCGAGCGCACGCGTTTTGACTTTGCGCACAACGCGCCTGTGACGCCCGCGCAGATCCGCGACATTGAGCAGCGCGTGAACCAGGAAATTCTGGCCAACCAGGCGACGCAGGCGCGGGTGATGGACATTGAATCAGCGCAGAAGACCGGCGCCACCATGCTGTTTGGCGAGAAATACGGCGAAACGGTGCGCGTGCTCGACATCGGCAGCAGCCGCGAACTGTGCGGCGGCACCCACGTGCAGCGCACCGGCGACATCGGCCTGTTCAAGGTGGTGGGCGAGGGCGGCGTGGCCGCGGGCGTGCGCCGCATCGAGGCCGTGACGGGCAGCAACGCGCTGGCCTATCTTCAAACCCTGGAAGACACCGTGAACCAGGCCGCTGGCGTGCTGAAGTCGCCCGTGGCCGAACTCACCGGCCGCATCGGCCAGGCGCTGGAGCATGCGCGCGCGCTGGAAAAGGAAGTCGCCGCGCTCAAGGGCAAGCTGGCCTCCAACCAGGGCGATGAATTGCTCAGCCAGGCGGTGGAGGTCAAGGGCCTTAAGGTGCTGGCGGCCGTGCTGCCCGGCGCCGACGCCAAGACGCTGCGCGACACCATGGACAAGCTCAAGGACAAGCTCAAGACCGCCGCCATCGTGCTCGCTGCCGTCGAGGGCGGCAAGGTGCAGATCGCTGCTGGCGTCACCCCGGACAGCGTGGGCCGCATCAAGGCGGGTGAGCTCGTGAACTTTGTCGCCCAGCAGGTCGGCGGCAAAGGCGGCGGCAAAGCCGACATGGCCATGGCCGGAGGCACCGAGCCAGCCAAACTGGCGGGAGCGCTGACCAGCGTGCCGGCCTGGGTCGCAGGCAAACTGTAGTTTGCTATTAAAATCATAGCTTGTCATACACACTTCATATGGGCTGGATGCTGATTTCAGTATGAATATTTTGATGTGAAGACAGGCGGCTGCGGTGATTGCGCAGCAAAATGAACAGGTCAGAGGTTTACAAGGAAACAGTCACCATGAACAAGCTCTCACCGGCGGAGAAGGCCCTGCGTGATGCCGCCCGCGAATACCATCGCCTCCCCACCCGCGGCAAGATTTCGGTCACGCCGACCAAGCCGCTGTCCAACCAGCGCGACCTGTCGCTGGCTTATTCGCCAGGCGTGGCCTACCCTTGCCTGGACATCCAGGCCGACCCGGCGCTGGCGGTGGAATACACCTCGCGTGCCAATCTGGTCGGCGTGATCACCAACGGCACGGCGGTGCTGGGCCTGGGCAACATCGGGCCGCTGGCCGGCAAGCCGGTGATGGAGGGCAAGGCGTGTCTGTTCAAGAAGTTCGCCGGCATCGATGTATTCGACATCGAACTCAACGAGAACGACCCCGACAAGCTGGTGGACATCATCGCCGCCATGGAGCCCACGCTGGGCGGCATCAACCTGGAAGACATCAAGGCGCCCGAGTGTTTCTACATCGAGAAAAAGCTGCGCGAGCGCATGAACATCCCGGTGTTTCACGACGACCAGCACGGCACGGCCATCATCTCCAGCGCGGCCTTGCTCAATGGGCTGGAACTGGTCGGCAAGCGCATTGAGGATGTCAAGCTGGCGGTCTCGGGCGCCGGTGCGGCGGCGCTGGCCTGTCTGGATTTGATGGTCGGGATGGGGGTGCGGCGCGAAAACGTTTTTGTCTGCGACTCCAAGGGCCTGATCTACCACGGTCGCCCCGGAAAATTTGACGAATCCAAGTTGCGCGTGGCGCAAGACCAGGCCACCACGGCACGCACGCTCGCCGATGCGGTGGCCGGGGCCGATGTGTTTCTGGGCTGCTCCGCGCCGGGTGTGCTCACGCCCGAGATGGTCAAGACCATGGCCCCGAGTCCGATCATCCTGGCGCTGGCCAACCCCGAGCCCGAAATCCGGCCGGAACTGGCCAAGGCGGCGCGGCCTGATTGCATCATCGCCACCGGCCGCTCGGACTACCCCAACCAGGTCAACAACGTCCTGTGCTTCCCCTACATCTTTCGCGGCGCGCTCGATTGCGGCGCAACCAGGATCACCGAAGCCATGAAGCTGGCCTGTGTGCGCCAGATCGCCGACCTGGCCAAGGCCGATATCAGCGAGGAAGTCGCCAACGCCTACGCCGGCAAGGAACTGGTGTTTGGCAGCGACTACCTGATTCCTACGCCGTTTGACTCGCGGCTGATCATGCGCATTGCCCCGGCGGTGGCGAAGGCGGCCGAGGAGTCGGGCGTGGCTGCCCGGCCGATCCGGGACATGGATGCATATCGCCAGCAACTGTCGCGCTTCGTCTATCAAACCGGCATGTTCATGCAGCCGGTGTTCCGGGCTGCCAAGGCGGTGGCGCCCAAGGCCAAGCGTGTGGCTTATGCCGAAGGCGAAGATGAGCGCGTGCTGCGCGCCGCCCAGGTGGCCATGGATGAAGGCCTCGCGCGCCCGATCCTGATCGGTCGCCCGGCAGTCATCGAGGCGCGCATTGCCAAGGCAGGTTTGCGCATTCAACCCGGGCGCGACGTGGACTGCGTCGATCCGGAGGATGATCCGCGTTTTCGCCAATATTGGGAGCTTTACCACCAGATCATGGGACGCCACGGCGTGACGCAGGCGGCCGCCAAGGCCGCAGTGCGCCGCTCCAGCACTACCATCGCGGCACTGATGGTCAGGCTGGGCGATGCAGACGCCATGCTGTGCGGTACGCTGGGGCGCTTCGATGTGCACCTGCAGCATGTGCGCGACATCATCGGCCTGAAAGAAGGCGCCAGCAGCCTGGCCGCGATGAACGCCCTGATCCTTGACAGACACGCGCTGTTCATCACCGACACCTATGTCAATGAAGACCCATCAGCCGAACAACTGGCCGGCATTGCCCTGATGGCGGCGCAGGAAGTGGGCCGCTTTGGCCTGCCGCCGAAAGTGGCCTTTTTGTCGCACTCCAATTTTGGCTCCTCCGACCGGCCGTCAGCGCGCAAGATGCGTCTGGCGCGCGAATTGTTTGGACAACTGGCGCCCGGGGTGGAGTGCGACGGCGAACTGCAGGGTGATGCGGCATTGTCCGAGACGATGCGCCGTACGGCGCTGGCCGACACCACCTTGCACGGCGAGGCCAACTTGCTGGTCTGCCCCAGCCTTGACTCGGCCAATATCCTGTTCAACGTGCTGAAGATGACAACCGCCAACGGCGTCACCGTGGGGCCGATACTGCTCGGCGCAGCGGCATCAGTGCATGTTCTCACGCCCTCGGCCACGGTGCGCCGCATTGTCAATATGACGGCGCTGGTAGTGGCAAACAGCGCGGCGTTCGAGAGCAACTGAGCCTTTTCCTGCCCATGCCGGCCGAATTTCCTGGCCGGCGGGGAATCAGGGCTTGAGACTGCCTTGCCAGCACCTGTTTCAGGGCGGCAACAGGCCAAGCCGGCTTTCAAATTGTCTGGGCTGGCCAGTCAGCGGGTCGGTAAAGGCAATCGATTTCGCCAGCAGTTGCAGCGGGTAGCGGAAGTCGTCATCGGGCGTGGGCTGCACTGGCGGGTAGACCCGGTCATTGAGGATTGGCAAACCCAGTGCATTCATGTGCACGCGCAACTGGTGCTTTTTTCCGGTGACCGGGTTTAAGGCGTACCGCGCCCGCCCGCCCCTGACCTGCAGCACGGCAATATGCGTTTCGCTATTGGGCTCGCCCGGCGCCTCGCATTGCCGGAAGAAGGGCTCGCCCTGCACGATCCGGCTTTTGCGCGTGAGAGGAAAACCGAGGTCTTCGCGCCACGGCGCAGTCGCCTCATAGTGCTTGGTGACCTGATGCTGCCTGAAAAGGGCCTGGTAGGCGTCGCGTTCGGCCGGGTTGACTGAAAACAGCACCAGGCCAGCGGTTTCGCGGTCGATCCGGTGCAGTGGTGTCAGGCCGTTCAGGCCAAGGCTGTTCTTGAGGCGCACCAGCAGCGTTTCCTGCAGGTAGTGGCCCGAGGGGGTCACGGGTAAGAAGTGCGGTTTGTCAGCCACCATCAGGTGGCTGTCCTGAAACACCACGGTGGCCTCAAACGGCACGCGTGGCTCGCTCGCCAGTGCGCGGTAGTAGTACACGCGCAGGTGGGCCCGGTAGCGGCGATCGGGAGTGACGGCGGCGCCAAATTCATCAACGACCAGATGCTGTGCCATGCGGTCAAGCCAGACTTCGCGCGTGATGGCGGGAAAGCGCTGCAGCAAAAAGTCGGTGATGGTGGGCCAGTAGCCCGCAGGCAGGCCGACGCAACTGGGGCTGACGCCGTGGCGGGTCGGCAGACCGTGGGCCGGCAGGGATTTCACGCTTGCCCGGACGCCGTGTTAGACACGTGCGAACACCACATCCCAGACGCCATGCCCCAGCCTGATGCCTCGGTTCTCAAATTTGGTCAGGGGCCGGTAACCGGGCCTGGACGCGTAGCCAGCGTTCGATGCATCGGCGGCATTTTTGAGCAGGGGCTCGGCGCCCAGCACTTCGAGCATTTGCTCGGCATACGGCTGCCAGTCGGTGGCGCAGTGCAGATAGCCGCCGGGCTTGAGGCGCGCGGCCAGCTTGGCCACCAGCGGCGGCTGGATCAGGCGGCGCTTGTTGTGTTTCTTTTTGTGCCACGGATCGGGAAAGAAAACATGCACGCCATCGAGGCTGGCTGGCGGCAGCATGTGGTCGATCACCTCGACGGCATCATGCTGCAGGATGCGGATGTTGGCCAGGGCTTGTTCGTCGATGCGCTTGAGCAGCGCGCCGACGCCGGGCGTATGGACTTCACAGCACAGGAAGTTTTTGTCCGGCAGCAGGGCGGCAATGCCGGCCGTGGCCTCGCCCATGCCAAAGCCGATCTCCAGAATGGTGGGCGCAGCGCGGCCAAAAACGGCTGCAAAGTCCAGCGGCGCGTCGCTGTAGGGCAGCAAAAATTGCGGGCCAACCTCGGTAAAGGCCCTGGCCTGGCCGACGGTGGTGCGGCCGGTGCGCCGCACAAAACTGCGGATGGCGCGGGGCTGGCTCACGCCGGCGGGCGCAGCGTTGGGCCGAGCGGGTGGGTGCGAGGAGTGGGGTTGGATCACTACCTGATTTTAGATTGCCGGTCTGGCTGAGTAAAAACCAGCCCTGCAAAGTTGGTCAAACAGAGCGGGCCCAGGGGGCGTCAGCTTGCGGCGGGCTTGAATTGAAGCGCCTTGTATTCCAGAAATTCTTCAAATCCGTACACCCCGTTTTCGCGTCCATTGCCCGACTGCTTGTATCCGCCAAAGGGTGCCTGGCCATTGAAGGGACCGCCGTTGATGTCCACTTGTCCGGTTCGCAGCCGTCGCGCAACCTTCGCGGCATGCTCATCCGTGGCGCTCCAGACAGCCCCGGCCAGACCATAGATGGTGTTGTTGGCAATCGCCACCGCATCGTCTTCATCCGTGTAAGTAATCACCACCAGCACCGGGCCGAATATTTCTTCCCGGGCCAGCGTGTCGTCGGGCTTGACGCCCAAAATGGTCGGCTGTACGAAATACCCCTTGCCCTGGCTGTGTTCCACAACGGGCGCTTCAGCGCCGCCGGCAATCACGTCCGCGCCTTCCTCGATGCCGGTGCGAATAAACCCCAGCACGCGATCACGTTGCGTGGCGCTCACGAGGGGGCCGAGTTTGCTGGTGTCCAGAAGGCTGGGACCGACGTTGAAACGGGCAATTGCCGCTTGCGCCAACTCCCGGACTTCACCGTAGCGGCTGGCAGGCACCAGCATGCGGGTATGGGCCGAGCAGGTCTGGCCGCTGTTGAGCATGCAGGCTGACACGGTGCCCTTGACGGCGGCTTCCAGATTCGCGTCGTCCAGAATGATGCTGGCCGATTTGCCGCCGAGTTCGAGCGCGACCCGCTTGACCGACTGGCTGGCCAGTTCCGCGACCCGCTTGCCTGCACGCGTCGAGCCGGTGAAGCTCACCATGTCCACCTCGGAATGCGTTGCCAGCACCTCGCCCACCACCGGGCCGAGGCCGTTGACAAGATTGAACACACCGGGCGGCAGACCCGCTTCGTGGATGATTTCGGCCAGGATCATGGCATTGACCGGCGCGATCTCGCTGGGCTTGAGTACCACCGTACAGCCCGCCGCCAGTGCCGGAGCAATTTTGAGCGTGATCTGGCTGAGCGGAAAATTCCACGGCGTGATGCAGCCCACCACGCCAATGGGTTCGCGCAGCACCAGCGAATTGCCGACCTTCTTTTCCCACTCGAAATGACGCGCCACCCTGGCAAAATTGCTCCAGTGCCAGGCTGGGCCGCCGACCTGCACGGCACGCGCCATTTTCAGCGGCATGCCGACTTCACGGGCGATAGCAAGCGCCAGCTCTTCGGTGCGGGCCTTGATGCCGGCAGCAATTTTGTCCAGGCAGGCTGCGCGGATTTCGACCGGCAGCGTTGACCAGTTGTCAAACGCGGCGCGTGCTGCCAGCACTGCGGCCTCGGCCTCGGCCATGGTGCCAGCGGGTACCGTGGCCATCAGGGCTTCAGTGCTGGCGTCGTGGACAGGCAGCGTTTCGTCAGACCGGGCCTTGACCCATTGGCCGTTGATGTAGTGCGCGGGATAGACAGTCATTGAGGGAGTCATGTGGATGTTGGCGAGATGAAAGGGCAGGACAAAGTAGAGGACAGCGGGGTACAGGGCGAACTTCCCGACGATAAATGGGCAAGTGCCTTAAACGGTGTTCAAAACCAGAAACAGCATGACATTTGGTTACTAACACTTTGATTCAATTGTTGTTTTTCATGATCAGTTCACATAATTTTGATTGCATAACTACCTCGCAGGTTCTAATCTGGGGGTATGGTTCATATTGCATGCAGGGTCACCCATACTATACGGCTACAACTGAATGTGGGAATTTCCTGCGGGAGTGGCCCGATTGCCATGTCAGTATTCACCAACACGCCACGATTCCCCGTTTACGTTGTTGCCGGCTGAAAATCCGGCGGAAGGCTTTTATTTCATGCGCTGGTTAACAACCACTTTGAAAAGCAGTTTCATGGCCTTGCTCGGCTCGGGGGAAGTCGCCTCGTTGGTACGGGAAACCCGTACCGAAGATATTCGCCAATTCACCCTGGATGAACTGGGTGTATTTGGTGAGGAGAACTACCCTCAGATCATCCGCCGCGTGCGCTATGCCAAGGATATCCAGGAGCTCTGGTACATGCGTGGCTCGGTCATGACGGTGCTGTCTGCCATGCACGGAGAGGCTGTCGCACGGAACAAAATAACGGTCATCAGCGACAAATTCAAGGGGCTGCTGCCGCGCGGACTGAATTCCCGGCCCAGTCCACTTTCGAGCACTCCATGACCGGCCGAGCCGTCAGCCTGCCGATCTATTTTGCCGGGTGCTCGCCTTGGTGCTGATGGCCCCACAGCAGAAAAGCGTTGCGGTTTTCCACTGCCAGAGTGATTTTTCCGCCTACGGGCAGCAGCACCTTGGTGGCCACATGGCCAAACGGCAGCCCGGTCAGCACGCGCGCCTTGATTTGCCTCTGCAGCCAGGCGATCACTGTGGGCAACTTGAACCCCTTGTCATGCGGTGCCAGCTTGTAGTTGGTGAACTGCCCGAAAATGACCGCTTTTTGCCGCGCCAGGACTCCGGCATGCAACAGCTGCGTAAGCATCCGTTCTATTCGGTAGGGGTGCTCGCCGACATCTTCAAGAAACAGCACGCCACCCTTGATGGCCGGCAGGTAGGGTGTGCCCACGAGCGCGGCCAGCAGCGCCAGATTGCCACCCCACAAAACTGAATTTTTTATGTCAAACATGGCACTAGCCCCCGTATCATGAGCCTCATCAGCTATTGAATGCATAGCGATTTTTGGTAACTGCCAGCCCGCGCCTTCGCCTTGCCCCGTGATCAGGTCGTTAAAACAGGCTT
>JAHFQQ010000091.1 GCA_023259235.1 Polaromonas sp.
ACAGTGGCAAACAGCACGGCCTGCCCGGGCTTTAGCACCCCGGTAGAGACCACCGTCGCAATTGAATTGGCCGCATCGTGAAAGCCATTCATGAAGTCGAAAATGATCGCCAGGAACACCAGCAATATCACAACCCAGAGGGTGGTCGGCACGGATTGCATGCGCAGCCCTTTGCGATCAGGAGTTCTCGAGGACGATGCCCTCGATCAGGTTGGCCACGTCCTCGCACTTGTCGGTGATGGTTTCCAGCAATTCGAAAACGGTCTTGAGCTTGAGGACCTCGCGCACATCGGGCTCCTCGCGAAACAGCCGGCTCATGGCCGAACGCATCACCCGGTCGGCATCGGATTCGAGCTGGTCGATCTGCTCGCAGGTCTTGAGCGCGGCCTCGGCCGTCGCTGCATCCCGGACCTTCCCGATCATCGCCACCGCGTCCTTGACGCGTTCGCAGCACTTGACGCTCAATTCCGTCAGGCGAACGATGTCCTCGGTCATGTGATGCACGTCATACAGGGCCATGGTCTCGGCGGAGTCCTGGATCAGGTCGGCCACATCGTCCATGGTGTTGATCAGCGAATGAATCTGATCGCGGTCAATTGGCGTGATGAAAGTCTTGTGCAACGCCCGGCTGACCTCCTGGGTGATGCGGTCCGCGGCGCGTTCGGCGTTGTCCACCTCGCGATTGAAAGCCTCGCGCTTTTGCACGTCGCCGTAGTTGGCGACCATGTTCGAGAACGCATGGGCGGCTTCCACGATCCGGTCGGCATGCTGGTTGAACATCTCGAAAAAATTGCCGTCTCGCGGCAAGAATTTACCAAACAGCATGTCAGTTCCTCAGGAATCAAGTCGAAAATACGACGTCTTGCAACTGCCGGAAGTTTAACCGCCGTGTTTCCCCGGCCTGCCTGCCGGGGTGCAAGCCAGCATCACGACGACCGCCAGCACCAGCGCCAGCACGGCGGCGCGGCGGTTGAATCCCCGGACCAGCAAGGTGCCGCCACACAACACGATGAGGGCCACAAAATAGGTCGCCACTGGCTTGAAGATCGAGTTGCGCGATCCGCAGCCGGTTCATGGTGCGAAACAGCAACGCCGGAGCGGGCAGCAGAAACACCAGGTTTCTGGGCCTTTTATGGCTCTAGCCCTTATCCATCATTCAAAGTTAGATATTAAAACAATAGCAATAAAAAATTACCGGAATCAGGGAGACAAAGACAAGCGGGTTCACCGGGCAATCCTGGCGGGCGCCTCCAGGCCGCGACCGTCTGTCCCCGGCACCTGGAAACCGGCCCCTGCAAGACCGTCTTCAAACTTCCTCATGGCAGCGGCGGTTGCTGAAAAGTCCCCTGATGAGCACCCGGGGATAGCGCTACCGCGCCACGCCATTTAACCTCTTTGCAATCGCGCGAAAGTCTTGCGGAATTTAGCCACCTTCGGTGCGGCCACAGCCATGCAGTAGCCCTGGTCCGGGTTGCGCTCGAAGAAGTCCTGGTGGTAAGCCTCGGCGGGCCAGTAGTTGGCGACGGGCGCAACTTCCGTGACGATGGGCCGGCTGTACACGCCGCTGGCCGCCATCTCCGCAATGACCTCCCTGGCCACGGCCTCCTGCTCGGGCGTGGAGAAGTAAATGCCGCTTCGGTACTGGGTGCCCACGTCATTGCCCTGGCGGTTCAGCGTGGTCGGATCGTGGATGATGAAAAAAATTTCCAGCACTTCACGGGTGCTGATCTGCGCCGGGTCATAGGTGAGTTTCACGACTTCGTTGTGGCCGGTGGTGCCCGTGCAGACCTGCTCGTAACTGGGCCGTTCGGCATGGCCGTTGCCATAGCCGGATTCCACATCGACGACGCCGCGTACCTGCACGTACACCGCCTCGGTGCACCAGAAGCAGCCGCCGCCCAGAGTGATGGTTTGCATGTCGCTCATAAAGTCGCTTCCCGTAGTTTGCCGACGCGTTGATCCGGGCCGGGTTTCAGGTTGCCACTTTAGCTGTTTGCCGGATCTTTTGCCGACTGCACCGCACTGACAAATGCCGCCAGCGCCGCATTGTCCCGGGCGGTCTTCCACAGACAGTAGGTGTCATAGGGAGTGGTGGCGGTGTTCAGCGGCACAAAGGCCGTGCCCGCCATGGCGGACTGGCGTAGCGCCGCCGGCACCAGCGCCACGCCCATGCCTTGCGACACCAGCGACACCACGCTCAGCCAGTGCCGCAGTTCATAACGCATCTCGGGGTAAAACCCCGCCTCCAGGCAGATCGCCAGAATGCGCTCGTGATAGTCCGGCGAGACACTGCGCGAAACCACGGCAAATGGCTCGCCCTGCAGGGCAACAAGCGCCAGCGAACGCTTGCGCGCCAGCGCGTGACCGGAGGGCAGGCAACAGACAAAGGGCTGGCTGGCCACCAGCGTTTGGGAAAGTTCGGGCGGCACGCGCGTGGTGTGCACAAAGCCCAGGTCGAGTCGGTCATGAGCCAGCTCGATCAGTTGCTCGCTGGAGCTGAGCTCCTTGAGCAGCAGGCGCAGCAGTGGGTGCCGGAGCTGGAACTGCTCCAGAATCCGGGGCAGCCCGCTGTACAGCATGGTGCCGGCAAAACCAATCGTAAGGCTACCCGCCATGCCCTGACCGACGTCCCTGGCAAGATGGGCCGCCTGGGCGGCTTGTTCGATCAGTGCGCGGGCAGCCGGCACAAACGCGCGGCCAGCAGCGGTGAGCGCTACCTGCTTGCTGTTGCGCGTCAAGAGGCGGGCCCCGATAGAGGCCTCGAGCTGCTGGATATTCAGCGACAGCGGCGGCTGCGAAATTGACAGGCGCCGGGCAGCCCGGCCGAAGTGCAATTCCTCAGCCAGAACCAGAAAATAGCGCAGATGACGAAATTCCATGAATACAAATAATATATCGTTGAATTAATATTCGATATTAGACAAGTATTTATAACTGCAAAACAATACGCGTGAGAGACGAATCCCCGGAGCGTCATGCTCTACACTTTAAAACCCCCGATAAGGACACCTCCACCATGAAAGCCAAATTCAACTGGGCAGACCCGTTACTGCTGTCAGAGCAGCTCAGCGATGACGAACGCGCCATTGTCGAAGCCGCGCACGCCTTTTGCCAGGAAAAGCTGCAGCCGCGCGTGCTGATGGCAGCCCGCCACGAGAATTTCGACCGCGAAATCATGAATGAATTCGGCGAAATGGGCTTTTTAGGCTCGAGCATTGAGGGCTACGGCTGCGCCGGCCTCAATTACGTCAGTTATGGCCTGGTGGCGCGCGAAGTCGAACGCGTTGACAGCGGCTACCGCAGCGCCATGAGCGTGCAAAGCTCGCTCGTCATGCACCCGATCAACGCCTACGGCACCGAAGCGCAGCGGCAAAAATACCTGCCCAGGCTGGCTACTGGCGAGTGGGTCGGCTGCTTTGGCCTGACCGAGCCCAACCACGGCTCGGACCCGGCCAGCATGCTGACGCGCGCCAAGCCCGTTGATGGGGGTTTCATTGTCAAGGGCGCCAAGATGTGGATCACCAACAGCCCGATCGCCGACGTGTTCGTGGTCTGGGCCAAGCTGGAAGGCGCCGACGGCAAGGTTGGCGGCCAGGAAAGCATTCGCGGCTTCATTCTTGAAAAAGGCATGAAGGGCCTCACCGCGCCGAAGATCGAGGGCAAGATGAGCCTGCGCGCCAGCATCACCGGGGAGATCGTGATGGATGACGTATTCGTTCCCGCAGCGAATCTGCTGCCCAATGTGTCCGGCCTGAAAGGGCCGTTTGGCTGCCTGAACAAGGCGCGCTACGGCATTGCCTGGGGCGTGCTGGGCGCCGCCGAGGACTGCTGGCACCGGGCCCGCCAGTACACGCTGGACCGGGTGCAGTTCGGCCGGCCGCTGGCGCAAAACCAGCTGATTCAAAAGAAGCTGGCCGACATGCAGACTGAAATCACGCTGGGCCTGCAGGCCTGCCTGCGCGTCGGCCGCCTGATGGACGAGGGCAAGGACCAGCCCGAAATGATCTCGCTGATCAAGCGCAACAGCTGCGGCAAGTCGCTCGACATTGCCCGCCTGGCGCGCGACATGCACGGCGGCAACGGCATTCATGACGAATACCACGTGATCCGCCACATGATCAATCTGGAAACCGTCAACACCTACGAAGGAACGCATGACGTGCATGCGCTGATTCTCGGCCGGGCGCAAACCGGGCTGCAGGCCTTTTTCTGATTTTCTGGTAGTATTTTGTGCCTTAGCCCTTATGAGACGGGCTAAGGTTGCTACATGTTTTATAGCAATTAATGGAACTTGGCACGCTCAGACCCCTGCTTACCACCCTGGCTTTACCGCCCCTGGCGCCGCTGGCGCTTGCCTTGCTTGGGGTGCTGCTGGCTTTCAAATGGAAACGCTCGGGCCTGGCGCTCACCACGCTGGCGCTGGCGCTGCTCTGGGGGCTCAGTTGCCACGGCACGGCGGTATGGCTGGCGCGCCATGCCTTGCCGCAGTTTGCGCCGCTGTCTGTCGCTGCGCTGAAAACCGGCAAGACGCAGGCGATTGTGGTCCTCGGCGGCGGTCTGCTGCCCGAGGCGCCTGAATATGGCCAGCCGCAACCAGCCTCCCATACGGCGACGCGGCTGCGCTATGGCATCTGGCTGGCCCGGCAATCGGGCTTGCCAGTGGCGTTTAGCGGCGGCATTGGCTGGGCCGCCGAGGGCGCGCAGCACGGCACCGAGGCTGAGGCAGCCGCGCGAGTGGCGCGGCAGGAGTATGGCGTGACGCTGCGCTGGCTGGAGTCGCAGTCGCGTGACACGGCCGGCAATGCACGCCTGCTCGCACCCATGCTGCAACGCGACGGCGTGCAGCGAATTGTGCTGGTGACCGATGCCTGGCACATGCCGCGCGCGGTCGCTGCATTCCGCCGCGCCGGCCTGACTGTGATGCCTGCACCCATGGGCTACGTCATCCCGGTCGAACGCCGCCTCCTGGAATGGCTGCCATCGGCCTACGGCCTGCTGGCTTCACGGGCAGTGCTGCGCGAGTGGCTGGCGCTTGCCGCAAGCCACGTTATTCCGGTCTGAAAGCCGCGCCCGCCAGTGCGCTTTTGCCAGGCCGGATGTGCCGCTGCACCGGACTGGGCCTGCCGCGACACGCTCCGCGGCGATTGTCGAATCGACTTCTTGACCGCCAGAAAGCAAACCGGTATATTACTAACCAATTAGTCAGTAATTATGTCTCTCTCAAAGCTATTCTGCGACAAATCCGCCGCCTTCAGCGCCAAGCATGAACGCCGCAAAGAAGCGCGACCGGGTGAGCTGCTCGATGCGGCACTCGACCTTTTTGTCGAAAAAGGCTTTGCCGCCACCCGCGTCGAGGAAGTCGCCGCGCATGCCGGGGTTTCCAAGGGCACGCTGTTTCTCTATTTTTCAAGCAAGGAGGAGTTGCTCAAGGAGGTGGTGAGACACAACATTTCCGGCCATTTCAAGGACTGGAACAACCAGTTCGAGTGCTTTCAGGGCAGCACCGCCGAAATGCTGGGCTATTGCATGAGCGCCTGGTGGGAGCGTGTCGGCGCAACCAGGGCCTCGGGAATCAGCAAGCTGATGGTGTGCGAGGCGAGAAACTTTCCGGATATCGCGGCCTTCTACCAGCAAGAGGTCATCGCGCCCGGGCAGGCCCTGATCCGCCGGATCCTGCAGCGCGGCATGGATCGCGGCGAATTTCGCCAGATGGAACTCGATTACGCGGTTTACAGCGTGATAGCGCCCATGATGTTCCTGATTCTGGCGAAGCACTCCAACGGCGTCTGCGTTCAGGACCAGGCGGAGATGGACCCGAAAAAGTACATTGCTGCGCAACTGGGCACCATTTTGCATGGCTTGAGCATGCCGCCTGGCGATTTGGCTCAACCCGCGGAGAACGCCCGGGCATGAAGCGCTGGATCAAATGGGCCGTGGGCCTTGTCGTTGTTTTGCTGCTCGTCGCCAGCGTGATGCGCGCGCTCTCGACGCGAAAGGCGCGCCAGCAGGCGCTGGTCACCGCCAGCGCGGGCAGCACGGCCAAGGCACAAGGGGGCGTGGAACTCGCCAGCACGGATCTGGTCCGCGCCCAGGTCCGTGAAGTGGCCCAGGGGCTGGCAGTATCAGGCGCTCTCAAGGCGGTTAATTCGGCCATGATCAAGGCACGGGTGGCGGGCGAGCTTCAGGGCCTGACACTGCGCGAAGGCGATTTTGTCAAGGCCGGCCAGGTGGTTGCGCGCATTGAAGACAGCGACTACAGCTCGCGCGTGCGGCAGGCCAGGGAGCAGGCCGAATCAGCCAAGGCGCAGGTGGCGATTGCACAACGCCAGTACGACAACAACAAGGCGCTGGTGGATCAGGGCTTTATTTCCCGAACCGCGCTGGACACCTCGCAGGCCAACCTGAATGCGGCGCAAGCCACCTACAGGGCAGCGCAGGCTGCCACCCAGGTGGCAGCCAAATCACTCGATGACACCATACTGAGGGCGCCCATTTCCGGCCTGGTGTCGCAGCGCCTGGCACAGCCGGGCGAGCGCGTGAGCGTGGACGCCAGGATTGTCGAATTGGTGGATTTGAGCCAGGTCGAGATGGAAGCGACGTTAAGCGCGGCCGATTCCATGCAGGTGCACGTCGGCCAGAGCGCCGAGCTGCAAATTGAAGGCAGCAGACTGCCGGTCAAGGCCCGGGTCGCGCGCATCAACCCCAGCACCCAGGCGGGTAGTCGCAGCGTGCTGGTTTACCTGGCCATTGACAACCCGGGCGGAGACGCCGTGCCGCTTTTGCGCCAGGGCCTGTTCGCCCAGGGTACGCTCGGCACGACCCGCACCTCCGTGCTGTCAGTTCCAGTCAGCGCAGTGCAAACCGACAAGCCCGAGCCCTACGTACAGGTGGTTGAAAACGGACAGGTAGCCCACCGGCCGGTCGAGCTCGGGGTGCGCGGCAGCGTTGGCAGCGAAGACGTCGTCGCGGTCAGGGGGCTTGCCGACGGCGCGCTGGTGATCCGCGGTGAAATTGGCAGCCTGCGTGAAGGCACCAAAGTCAGCTTGACACCAATGGCTCCCGCGCAGGGCAGCGCGATGCCGGCAAACCCCGCGGCAAGTGCGCCAGCCGCCACGCCAGCAGTCACCAGGTCAACGCCCTGAACGGCACAAACCATGTGGTTCACCCAGGTCAGCCTGAAGAATCCGGTGTTTGCAACCATGGTCATGCTGGCCATTGTGGTGCTTGGATTGTTTTCCTACCAGCGCATGCAGGTGGACCAGTTCCCCAACGTCGACTTTCCGGTGGTGGTCATCACGACCGATTACCCCGGGGCCTCGCCCGAAATCGTTGAAAGCGAAGTCACAAAAAAAATCGAGGAAGGCGTCAATTCGATTGCCGGCATCAGCGCCCTGACCTCGCGCAGCTACGAGGGCCAGTCCGTCGTCATTATCGAATTCCAGCTTTATGTGGATGGGCGCAGGGCAGCCGAGGATGTGCGCGAAAAAATCTCGATCATCCGCCCGACCCTGCGCGACGAGGTGAAAGAGCCGCGCGTCTTGCGCTTTGACCCGGCGAGCCTCCCGATCTGGTCGGCCGCAGTGCTTCCCGATGCCTCCAGGGGCAAGGCCATGTCAGCCATCGAGCTCACCAGCTGGGCTGATCAGGTGCTGAAAAAACGCCTTGAAAATGTTCGCGGCGCCGGCGCGGTGACGCTGGTCGGTGCGACCCGCCGCGAGATCAACATTTACCTCAATCCACGCGCCATGGAGTCGTTCGGCGTCACGGCCGAGCAGGTGGTCAACGCCGTGAGCAATGAAAATCAGGACCTGCCGCTGGGCACCATTCGTTCACTGACCCAGGAGCGCGTGGCCAAGATCGATGCGCGCATGAAACGGCCCGAAGATTTCAAGAAAATCATTGTCGCGCGCAAAGGCCTGATCAACGCCAGCGGTGGCGCGCCCATCACGCTGGAGCAGGTCGCCCGCATCGCCGACGGGCCTCAGGAACTTGACAGTCTGGCGCTTTACAACGGCCAGCGCACCTTGCTGCTGAGCGTGCAGAAGGCCCAGGATGAAAACACCATTGGCGTGGTGGACGGACTGAACAAGGCGATTGCCGAAATGCAGTCGCTGCTGCCGCCGGGCGCCCGACTCGAGTTGATCACCGACGCCGCACGGCCGATCCGCGTGGCAGTCGAAAACGTTCGCGAAACCCTGATTGAAGGCGCCCTGCTGACGGTGCTGATCGTGTTCCTGTTCCTCAACTCGTGGCGCTCCACGGTGATCACCGGGCTGACGCTGCCGATTTCCATCATCGGCACCTTCCTCTTCATGAACATGTTCGGCTTCACCATCAACATGATCACGCTGATGGCGCTGTCGCTCAGCGTCGGCCTGTTGATCGACGACGCAATCGTGGTGCGCGAAAACATCGTGCGGCACGTGCAAATGGGGAAAGCGCCCTATCAGGCATCGCTTGACGGCACCCGGGAAATTGGCCTGGCCGTGCTGGCCACCACCTTTTCCATCGTCGCAGTATTTCTGCCGATCGGTTTCATGGGCGGCATCATCGGCAAGTTTTTTCATGAATTCGGCGTCACCATCGTGGCGTCCGTGCTGCTCTCGATGTTCGTCAGCTTCACGCTGGACCCGATGCTCTCCAGCATCTGGCATGACCCCTCGATCGAGTTGCATGGCAAGCACCACGCGCCAGTGACGTTTTACGACAAGACAATCGGCCGCGTCACGGGCCTGTTTTCCAGCGCCACCGAATACTTGAGCCATGCGTACCAGGGCATCTTGAGCTGGTCGCTGATTCATAAACTGGCCACGCTGGCAATCGCCGTAACGATATTCGCGCTGAGTATTGTCATGGTGCCCTTGCTGGGCACCGAGTTCGTTCCCAAAGCGGATTTTTCAGAAACCTCACTCAACTTTTACACCCCGGTGGGCTCTTCGCTCGAAGCCACCGAAGCCAAGGCCCGGCAGGTCGAGGCCATTGTGCGCGGGTTTCCGGAGGTGCGGTACACGCTGGCCACCATCAACACCGGCAACGCGAAAGGCAAGATGTACGCCAGCGTCTATGTGCGCCTGGTGGACCGCAAGGCACGCACGCGCGATGTGGACCAGATGTCGGGCGTGCTGCGTGATCGGCTCAAGCAGGTGCCCGGTATCACCGTGACCCACGTTGGCCTGCTCGATCCGGTGGGTGGCAACAAGCAGATCGAGTTTTCGCTGGAGGGCCAGGACCTGAAGGAACTTGAGCGCCTGAGCCGCCTGGTCACTGAAAAAATCCAGAGCATTCCCGGGCTGGTGGATCTGGACTCCAGCGTCAAGGCCGACCAGCCAGTGATAGAGGTGAACGTGCGGCGCGATGCCGCGTCGGACCTGGGGCTGTCTGTCGCGCAGATTGCCGCGTCGCTGCGCACGCTGGTGGCGGGCCAGACCGTTGGCAACTGGCGCGCGCCGGATGACCGGCCCTACGATGTCAACGTGCGGCTGGCGCCCGATGCGCGCAATGCGCCGGAAGACCTGGAACGCCTGCCCTTCATGAACAGCGCCATCGGCAGCAACCCCGACGGCTCGGCGCGCATCGTGCGGCTCAGCCAGGTCGCCAGCGTGACGGCATCGACCGGTCCGAATCAGATCAACCGGCGCGACCTCGCCCGCGAAGTAGCCATCAACGCCAATGCCTATAACCGCTCGGCCGGCGAAGTCTCCAACGACATCAAGGCGGCGCTGGATGCAATTTCCTTTCCGCCCGGCTACAGCTATCAGTTCAGCGGCTCCACCAAGAACATGGCGGAATCGTTTGGCTACGCGGTTTCCGCGCTGGTGATGGCGATTTTGTTCATCTACATGATTCTGGCCAGCGAGTTCAAGAGCTTTCTGCAGCCGATGGCACTGATGACTTCGCTGCCGCTGACGCTGATCGGGGTGGTGCTGGCCCTGCTGCTGTTTGGCTCGACGTTGTCAATATTCTCGATCATCGGCATCGTCATGCTGATGGGGCTGGTCACGAAAAACGCCATTTTGCTGGTGGACTTTGCCATTCGCATGCAGGAGCAGGGCATGACGCGCCATGACGCCTTGCTGCAGGCCGCAAGGGTCAGGCTGCGGCCCATCCTGATGACGACGCTGGCGATGATTTTTGGCATGATGCCGCTGGCTTTTGCGCTGACCGAGGGCTCGGAGCAACGCGCCCCAATGGGCCAGGCCGTAATTGGCGGCGTGATTACCTCTTCGCTGCTGACGCTGGTCGTGGTGCCGGTAACCTACTGCTACCTGGACGACCTGGCCCAATGGTTCAGGCGCAAGTTTGGCAAGAAGGGGCAAAGCGCCTCTCCCGCGCAGGTTAGCGCGGCGGCCGCTGGCCGCGCTGATGGCGTTACCCGGCGCGTCTAAAATAAAGGGTTTCTACTGGTGCAGCCCTTTCCTCCCTTTAACCCTCAAGCCAACAGGTCCACATGAACTACGAACAAGCCCGCTTCAACATGATCGAGCAGCAGATCCGCCCCTGGGAGGTGCTCGACAGCCAGGTCCTGTCCCTGCTCGCAGTGGTCAGGCGAGAGGATTTTGTGCCGCTCGCCCACAAGGCACTGGCCTTTGCGGACCTGGAAATTCCCTTGGCGCCACGGCAGAACCCAAGCCAGTGCATGCTGTCGCCCAAAGTCGAAGCCCGCATCCTGCAGGATCTGGCCGTGCAAAAACACGAGAGCGTGCTGGAGATCGGCGCCGGTTCGGGTTACATGGCCGCGCTGCTGTCGCACCGCGCGCAGAAGGTGATCACGCTTGAAATCGAGCCCACGCTGGCCCAGACCGCCCGTGAGAACCTGCAGAAGGCGGGCATCTACAACTGCGAAGTACTCATCGCTGACGGCGCTGCCGAACTGGCACCGGCGGCGACGGGAAACGACCCGATGCAGGGACCTTTTGACGTGATTGCGCTCAGCGGCTCGGTCGCTGAAGTGCCGGCCGCGCTGCTGTCCCGGCTCAAGATCGGCGGGCGTCTGAGCGCCATCGTCGGCCAGGAACCCATGATGCGTGCCACCCTGATCATGCGCGTGGCCGAAAACGCCTGGCGCACCACGCAGGACTGGGACACCGTGGCTCCGCGGCTGCTGAATTTTCCCGAGCCTTCGCGATTCGTTTTCTGAAATCCAGCGCCTGAAAGCCCGTGCCGATGATTTCCCAACTGAGCCCCGCCGATTTCGCTGCATGGCGCGACCAGGTCAGCACCGCTGACAGCGCAGGGCCAGCCCTGTTGCCCGTGGTGCTCGATGTGCGTGAACCCTGGGAGGTACAAGCCGCATCGGTCAAGGAAAATGGTTTTACGCTGGTGCATATTCCCATGCGCGAGATCCCGGGGCGACTGGCCCAACTGCAAAGCATCCATGACGCCGGGCGACCGATTGCCTGCCTGTGCCACCACGGCATGCGCAGCCTTCAGGTGGCCCAGTATTTGGCGCAGGGCGGCTTTACCCGGGTGGTCAACCTTCAGGGCGGCATCAATGCCTGGTCGCAGCAGGCGGACCCGTCGGTGCCGCGTTACTGATGCGCGCCTGATCTTTCATTGGCTGACTTTCGCATTCTCCAGGAACCCATGCCAACGCCCCCAAAACCGCCCGCACGCAGCCGATTATCCTTGCCCCGCTCAATGGTCCTGGCCACGGCATTGGGGGCATTGGCCCCGCTGGCGCAAGCCCAGAGCCTGCTC
>JAHFQQ010000092.1 GCA_023259235.1 Polaromonas sp.
TGGACCGCGATCCGGCTGAAAACCTGCTTTATGGCGCGGGCATCCACGTCTGTCCGGGCGCCGCGCTGGCCCGCATGGAAATGCGCGTGGCCATGGAGGCGCTGCTTGAGCATACGGGCGGGGTCGAACTGATCGCGGACAAGCCGCCGACCAACGCGGTATATCCCGGCAGCGGCTTTGCAACTTTGCCGCTGCGTATCCGGTAGGTGCGCACCTGCTTCAGGGCGTCAGCGACTCCGCCCCGACCGGTAGCGGTGGCCGCCTGTGCCGGCCGCCTCGGCCAGGCGCGCCATGGCGGTGCCCGCATGGGCGTGGGTGATGGCCAGGCCCAGCGCGTCGGCGGCGTCCTTGCCAGGCGGTGCCGGCAGCCTGAGCAGGCGCATCACCATTTGCTGCACCTCGGCCTTGCCGGCCTTGCCATAGCCCGCCACGGCCTTTTTCATCTGCAGCGCAGTGTATTCGGCAACCGGCAGGTCGCAGCAAACCAGCCCCGTCACGCAGGCGCCGCGCGCCTGGCCCAGCAGCAGCGTAGCCTGCGGGTTGACGTTTACAAAGACAATTTCCACCGAGGCCAGATCGGGCTGGTAGCGTTGCACCACCTCGCGCACGCCGTCAAACAGCACCTTCAGGCGCGCCGGCAGATTGCGTGTGTCCAGTTGCGTGGTCTTGATGGTGCCGCTGGCCACGTAGGTCAAATGGGGGCCGTTCGCATCGATCACGCCAAAGCCGGTGATCTGCAGGCCAGGGTCAATGCCAAGGATTCTCATGCTACCAGTTCAATAGCTAACCATGCTTGTTGAGCGTGGGCTGGTGGCCAAAATATTGGTAAAAATAGTCAAGGAAGCTCCACGTCGCCCATGCGCGCCGTGATGGTGCCGGCGCGCGCAGCGAGGTAACCCGAATTGCCGTGGGTTTCAAAATACCGCGGCCGCGGCAGCATCACGGCGAGGCGGGCGGCCTCGTAGGCGGTCAGTTTGGCGGCGCTCTTGCGGTAGTAGTGCTGGGCGGCGGCTTCCGCGCCAAAAATGCCTTCGCCCCACTCCACGCTGTTGAGGTAAATTTCCAGAATGCGCTGCTTGCCCAGCAGCGATTCGAGCAATAGCGTGAGCACCAGTTCCTGGCCTTTGCGCAGCAGCGTGCGCTCGCCCGAAAGAAACAGGTTTTTGGCCAGTTGCTGCGTGATGGTGGAGCCGCCAACAATTTTGGGTGCCTTCACGGCGGGCATGGTTCGTTGGGTGGAGGTCCGGCTGGCTGATTTTTCCGCGCGCTGCTCGGCTTGGGCATTTTTCTCCCAGGCCTTTTCAAGCGCCGCCATGTCCACGCCGTCGTGCTCGACGAAACTGGCGTCTTCCGAGGCAATCACCGCGCGTTTCAGGTTGTCCGGCAAAGCGCTGTAGGGCACCCACTGCTGATGCCATTTCAGCGTTCCCGTGCGCTTGGCGATGAGGTAGGCCTCGGAGCGCTGAAAGGTGGTTGACTCGGGGTTGAGCACGATCATGGCGGCGATGCGCGCGACAAAATAAAGCTGCAGCGACAGCCCGGCCAGCAGCACCAGACCCAGCAGCCTGAGCAATGACTTCATGGGAGCCGTGCTTTCATGGCAGGCGCGCCAGAAGTTCCCGCAGCACTTGCGCGGAAGGCGGGCGCACCTGGCGCCACAAGGCAAACGCCTCGGCGGCCTGCTCCACCAGCATGCCCAGGCCGTCACGCGGCGTTGCGCCGCATTCACGCGCCCAGGTCATGAACGCCGCCGCGGCAGGTCCGTACATCATGTCGTAAGCCAGCGCGCCGGGCTTTAGGACGCGGCTCTCAACCGGCGCGCCAGCACCCGCCAGGCTGCTTGCGCTCGCGTTGATAATCACATCGAAATAGCCATTCAGCCCTTGTAGATCATGCACAAGCAGCTCTGTTTTTTGTAGTACGTCCTGCAATGAAGGGTGCGCCCTGTGGCGCGCCGCCAGCGCCTCGGCCGTGGCCCGGGTGCGATTGGCCAGCACCAGCCGGCGTGGCTGCGCCGCCAGCAAAGGGCCCAGCGCGCCTGCGGCAGCACCACCTGCGCCAATGAGGAGCAGATCGCGTCCGGCCAGCGATACCCCTGCGTTGTCCTGAATGTCGCGGACCAGCCCCACGCCGTCGGTGTTGTCGGCGTGGATCGCCGCGCCGCCAAGCACCAGGGTGTTGGCGGCCTGCGCCAGTTGCGCCCTGTCGGTTTGTGTGCCGGCCGCCCGGAAAGCCTCGAACTTGAATGGAACCGTGACGTTGCAGCCGCGCGCGCCGCTTTTAATCAGTTGCGCCAGTGTGGCAGCAAAACCATCGAGCGGCGTCGGCAAGCGCTGGTACTGCAGATTCTGGCCTGTCAGTTCGGCAAAACGCGCATGAATCAGCGGCGACTGGCTGTGCTCAACCGGGTTGCCCAGTACGTAATACCGGTCCATGCTATTCGTGTTCATGTCTGATGATCGTGCTTGTTCATGCGGACAAAGATTCAGCGCTCGGTGAGCTGGGTCTCCAGGGTATCTTCGCGCGTGAATTTGAAGCGCGATACCACCACGATCTGGTCGGCCTTGCGGCGCATGGCATCGTTGAACCGGCTGAAAGGGGCGGTGCCCTGGACAATGCTTTGCGCGCGCCGGTCCAGCGTCAGGTTGCCCGAGGTCTGAACCACTTCGGTGTCCAGCACGCGGCCATCAAAATTGACCGTCACGATCATGGTGAGCGCGCCATACAGTTTTCTGCCCGCCTGCTGGGGAAAATTCACCGTGCCCTTGTCCTCGATCTTGCGGCGCAGCGCGTCGTAATAGACGGCATAAACCTCTTCGCGCGTGGCCGGGCTGATGTAGCGTTTTTTGGGCCGCGCGTTCTCTTCGTTGATGCGCCTTTCAATCTCGGCCAGCAGCTTGACGAGCCGTCTGCGCTTTTCCTCGCGCCCGGTTTGCGCGGCGTCGTGGCTGGGCCGCGTCAGGTCCGGCGGCGGCATGGTGGCGAGCTGCTTTTTCAGGTGGGCCAGCAACTGGGTTTGCTGCTGCTGCAGCGACTCGATCTGGCGCTGCGCATCGTCCGCCGCGTCGCCCAGCGCCATCAGGGCCGAGGGCGGCAGTGGCGAGGTGGCACGGCCTTTTTCGAGCTCGCCACCGCCGGCCAGCGAGGCCTGCGCGATGGCCTTGGCAAAATCCGGCTTCTCACTGGATTTGGCGTTGACCAGAATTACCTCCAGCGGCGTGTCCTGAAACACGCGGTTGAAGCGCTCCGGATCGACAAAGCGCACGGTCAGCAGCACGGCATGAAAGGCGATCGAGACGCCCAGGGCAATTTGCAGTGTGCTGAGTGACTTCACGGCGCTTGATTATCGCGGTATGTGCGGCCTCTGAACGGCAGCTCAGATCGCGGCGGCGAGCGGGTCCGCCGCATCCGCCGCGGGCTCATTGACATCGACCGCGATCGCGATCGGACCGGCGCCCATGTCGGCCTCGCCGTCGTCTTCATCCGTGGCTGGCGTGGATTCATCGGCCACCGCATCCAGCCGCTCCGTGACCGCGCCCGAGATGTCCAGCGTGATCTCGTCAATCGCGCCCAGCCTGACCCGCACTTTGGTGCCACGCGGCAAGCCCTGCGCGCCCAGGGCCGGCAAGACCAGCGGCAACTCGTCGGCGCGCACCAGATTGTCCTTGAAGGCGGTTGCGGTCAGCTCGGCAATGCCGTTTTGCTGCAGGTATTTAAGCGTCCAGTAGCGCTCGATGCCGGCCTGAAAGGCGTTGTAGGCGCTGTAAGCGGCGTCAAAACCGGAAATGATGGAAAAGAGTTCGGCATCTTTTGGCTTGAAGGGCGCGACCAGCGCGGCGCTGCGGCCATGGCGCACGCACGCGATGATCTGCCACTGATTGACCAGATCGGTGTAGCGGCGCAACGGCGAGGTGCTCCAGACATAACTTTTCACGCCGATACCGGCGTGCGGCAGCGCCCTGGTGCCCATGCGCACCTTCACGCCGGGTGCCAGGCTCGCCTGACTGCGGTAAATCCCCGGCACGCCATGCTCGGCCAGCCATTGGCCCCAGGTGCTGTTGGCCAGAATCATGGCTTCGGCAACGATCAGATCCAGCGGCGCGCCGCGCTGTCGCGTGCTGATGCCGACCGTCTCGTCGCCTTGCGGCTCCTGTCCCGGCGGGTTGTCGAGTTTGAAGTTGTAGTCGGGCCGGTTGAAGTTCTCGGGCTTGCCGCGCACCACTTCGCGCCGGGCCTTGAAGTGTTTCGCCAGCCGGTGCAAAAAGGTCAGTTCCACGCCCCACTGCACGCCAGTTGGGGGACTGACCTGGGCAGCTTCGAAAAAGGCCTCGGTGAAGGTGTTGTCAAGCGTGTCGTGGCGCAGGTTGCTGATGATCGGCACCTGCTCCAGCCGGGTGCTGCTGCCGCTGATCTCCAGCGAGGCTTCGTCCAGCGTGAGGTACAGCGACAGGGCAGGGCAGTTGCGGCCTTCCTGCAGGGTGTAGCGTTCCACAATCTCGTCGGGCAGCATGGTCAGCTTGTAGCCCGGCATATAGACAGTGGAAAGGCGCGACCGCCCGACGGCGTCGACCGCGCTGCCCGGCTGGAGGGCCAGGCCGGGCGCGGCGATATGAATGCCCAGCGTGACGGTGCCGCTGCCCAGGCCCCGCACCGACAAGGCGTCGTCAATCTCGGTGGTGGCGGAATCGTCAATGGAAAACGCGCTTACATCGGCCAGCGGCAACTCGTCCGTCACCTCGGGTGCCTGCAGCGCCGGAAAGGCCGTGCCCCTGGGAAAGTTTTCAAACAGGAAGCGCTTCCAGTGGAACTGGTAGGGCGATGCAATGGCTCCGGCTTTTTGCAGCAAGTCCAGCGGAGCCATGCGGGTGGCGCGGGAGGCTTGCACCACGGCCTTATACCCGGCGCTGTTCTTGTCGGGCTTGAACAGGATTTTGTAAAGCTGTTCGCGCACCGGGTCCGGGCATTGGCCCTGGCTCAGCGCCTCGGCCCAGGCAGTGATTTGCGCGGCGACCTGTTTTTTCTTTTCGATGGCGGCCAGGGCTTGCTGCAATATTTCTGCGGGCGCCTTTTTGAAGCGGCCCTTGCCGGCCCGGCGGAAATAATGCGGGGCCTGGTACAGGCAGAACAAGGCGGCGGCTTGCTGTTCAACGGAAGCCGGCCTGGAAGCGTCGGAGCTGAAATAGTCACGCGCCAGATCGGCAAAACCGAACTCGTCGTCGCTGGCAAATTCCCATGCCAGTTCCAGCTCGATCTCCGCGCCCAGACTCTGCCCCGTGGCCAGCAGTTCGGCCGGCGCGGGTTTTTCAAACCGCAGCAGCGCATTGGCGGCCTTGACCTTGACGCGCTTGCCCGAGTCCAGTTCGACCTGCAGCGATGCGTCGGTTTCCGACAGTATCCGTCCGGCCAGGAACTTGCCGGTTTCTTCAAACAATACAAACATGCGGTGAATTGTCCCACGCGGATTTATCAGGGTAACCCAATAAATCCCAGGATCTCGTCGATGTGCTCATCAAAGTCGCTGAGCGCATGGTTGCTGCCTTCGAGCAGTTTGATGCGCGCGCCAGCATAGCGGCGCGTCATCTCGCGCCAGTCGAGCAACTCGTCGCCCTTGGCGATGACAGCGAAAAGGCGCCCGGGCTGACGCAGCGGTCCGGCGTCGAGCGCGCGCAACTCCTCGATGAACTCCGGCCTGAAGAAAAAATGATCGTCCGGGTTGTGCCAGCCGGTCTGCTCGCCGATGGATTGCGCCAGATCACGCGCCGGATCAACCGCCGGATTGAGCAACACCGCCAGGCAATCGGTCCGCTGCGCCACCCAGGTCGCATAGAACCCGCCCAGCGATGAGCCTATCACTGCCATCGTGTCACGCGGCCAGTCGGCGATGCCTTGCGTCACGAGCGCCATCGCCTCGCGCGGCGAGGCTGGCAACTGCGGGCACCACCAGGTGACGTCCGGGTGCTGCGCCCGTACCCGGGCGGCGACCTTTCGCGCCTTGGCCGACTGCGGTGAGGAGCGGAAACCGTGGAGATAGAGCAAGTGGGAGGTGGGCATGGCGCCATGTTAGACGCAGCCAGCCGCGCTGCGTTCGGGGTGCGGGCATGGCGCCGCCGGAGCGGTCTGCTTGGGCATTCCGTTTTACAGATTGAAATAGCCCTTTTGTTAACGCAAACAGGGCGTAGTATGCTATGTTACAAATAGCAAACAATTACAGGTGCAATCGCACTCGGCGGTTCATCGCTGACCGGCTGGCCGATAATCGGCGCATGTCCGCGGTTTTTGACAAACCCTTTCTCTACCGGCGCATCCTTCCCCTGCTGCAGGGCTTTGACGGGCTGCTGGCGTTTGCCGTGTTCTTGCTGGCCTGCGCCGGGATGCTGATCATGTATTCGTCGGGCTATGACCAAGGCAGCCGCTTTGCGGACCATGGTCGCAACATGCTGATTGCCGGGGTCATCATGTTCGTGGCGGCACAGGTGCCGCCGCAGCGATTATTGGCTTTTGCCGTCCCGCTTTACCTGGTGGGCGTGACGCTGCTGGTGGCGGTTGCCCTTTTCGGCGTGAGCAAAAAGGGCGCGCAGCGTTGGCTCAACATCGGGGTGGTGATCCAGCCCGCTGAAATCCTCAAAATCGCGATGCCGCTGATGCTGGCCTGGTGGTTCCAGAAGCGCGAAGGCCAGTTGCGCCCGCTCGATTTTCTGGCTGCCGGCGTGCTGCTGGTGATCCCGGTCGGGCTCATCATGAAGCAACCCGACCTGGGCACCGCATTGCTGGTGCTGACCGCTGGTGTGGCGGTGATTTTCTTTGCCGGCCTGAGCTGGAAGCTGATTGCGCCGCCGCTTCTGCTGGGTCTGATTGGCGTGTTTCTGGTGGTCTGGTTTGAGCCGCAATTGTGCGCCGACGGGGTGCGCTGGCCGCTGTTGCACGATTACCAGCAGCAGCGCATCTGCACCCTGCTCGACCCGTCGCGCGATCCGCTGGGCAAGGGCTTTCACATCATTCAGAGCATGATTGCGATTGGCTCTGGCGGCGTGTTTGGCAAGGGCTTCATGGCTGGCACGCAGACGCACCTGGAGTTCATTCCCGAGCGCACCACGGACTTCATTTTTGCAGCTTATTCCGAAGAGTTTGGACTGGTCGGCAATTTGCTGCTGATCGCCGGATTCATGTTCCTGATCCTGCGCGGACTGGCCATTGCATTGCAGGCCCCCACGCTGTTTTCGCGCCTGCTGGCCGGTGCGCTGACCATGATTTTTTTCACCTACGCCTTTGTCAACATGGCGATGGTCAGCGGCATTTTGCCGGTGGTCGGGGTGCCGCTGCCCTTCATCAGCTACGGTGGCACCGCCATGGTGACGCTGGGGCTGGCCGTTGGCATGCTGATGTCGATTGCCAACGCCAGGCGGCTGGTTCAAACCTGACAAGGCTGCTGATCTTGTGCAACCCGGAGCTGCAACCCTTTCCCATTCAGGGCATGCTGCTATTGAATCAGCAGTGTTGATCATGTGCGTGGAGGATTTGACGTAAACTGCCGATGTGGTGCAGCCTGGCCCGCAGGGCGGCTTTCGAAGGCCCGTTTGGCGGGCATGCTGCTGCCGCGATTTGCCGATTTCCGGCGGACTGCAAGGCTGCGGTCCTGGCAACGGCGGACCCTGAAAGTCCCGGACCTGCAGGGGTCAATTGCGATGATTCAGATGGTCTGGAGCCGGTTTGTGGCGTGCCTTCCACAAGTGTCTGAAAGGTTGTTGCGTTGAGGCAACGGAAATACATTTTTGGTACTAATTTCTTTGCCTAAGCGCGCTGGCTCTGTTGCAATAGATACAACTTCCTAAATGGAGGTTGGCCCGGGGATCCAAAATCCTGGAGCCCTATGTTTAACCTTGGAGAAACTCTCAATGAAAAAATCCCTGATTGCTCTGGCTGCACTCGCAGCCGTAAGCGTTGCTTCTGCCCAGTCTTCCGTGACTCTGTACGGCGTGGCTGATGCTGCCATTGGCCAGACCAACAATCCCGGCATGGGCATGGCAAACGACAAGTTTCAACTGATCTCGTCCAACATTCTCAACAACGGCAACTCGCGCTTCGGTTTCCGTGGTGTTGAAGATCTGGGTGGCGGCCTGAAAGCCGGTTTCAACTTCGAAGGCGGCATTGTTCTGGGCACCGGCGCCGGCAACACCAGCGGCGGTCAATTGTTCTCCCGCAACGCCAACGTGTCCCTGATGGGCAACTTCGGTGAACTGCGTCTCGGCCGCACCCTCACCACCACGTTCTACAGCGAGGCTTCGTGGGAACTGACCGGCATGGCCAACTACTCCGTGTTGGCCAACCAGTTCGGCTTCGGTGGCGCTGGCCCGCGTGACAGCAACGTCATCATGTACAACTCGCCCAATTTCTCGGGCTTCTCGTTCTCCGGCAGCGTCGTGCCCAAGGGCAACGCCAATTACGGCACCGCAGCAGACCCCAAGGGCAAGTATGACCTGGCCGCCAGCTATGCCAATGGTCCCATCACTGCTTCTCTTGCCTACAACAAGGTTCAGGATGGCAACACCGGTGTTGTGCTGGGCGGCAAGTACAACTTCGGCCCGGTCGCGGTTGCTGCCAGCTTTAACCGGATCAAAGACGATGCAGGCAATATCCTCGGCAGGGGCTACACGCTGGGCGCCAGCGGCCAAGCCGGCCCGGTCATCCTGACTGTTGACGTGGCTCGCGACACCGAATTCAGCGACACCGACTTCGTGCTGGAAGCCAAGTACCCCCTGTCCAAGCGCACTTTCCTGTACGCCGCGTACCTGCGTGACGGCAACGGCAAGGTTACTGCTACCAACCCGATTGTTGTCGGCACTGGTGCCAACCAGAACATCAACGGCTACACGCTCGGTGTTCGCCACAACTTCTGATGACATGCTGGCCCTGGCCAGCCGTTATTGGTTGATACAAACCGCCAGCCCCAAGCTGGCGGTTTTTTTTATGAGAAAATTGAAAAATAGGGGTCAGATTCCAATTTCCTCACCCACCTGATGCAAATCGAGCCCTCGACAAGGAAAAAGATGAGGCACCCGGCAATTGTTGACGACAGCCCGCAGCCGCTTTCTGGAGGCCGTTCCGGGGCGGGTCAACTGCGCGCCAATGGTCGTGCCTTTGCACAGATTGCGCAGTTCCACCCGGAACTGACGGCGTTTCGGCGCGATCTGCATGCGCATCCGGAACTCGGCTTTGAAGAGGTTTATACGTCCAGCCGCGTGGCCCATGCGCTCAAGTTGTGCGGGGTGGATGAAGTGCATACGGGCGTCGGTAAAACCGGCGTAGTTGCCGTCATCCGGGGCCAGCAAACCGGCACGGATTTCAAGTCTGCCCTGACTTCTGAACTGCGGCCCATGGTGGGCCTGCGCGCCGATATGGATGCGCTCCCCATGACCGAGCACAATGAGTTTGTCTGGAAATCCACCAAGGCCGGCCTGATGCACGGTTGCGGCCATGACGGCCACACCACCATGCTGGTGGGTGCTGCGCGTTACCTGGCCGAGACCCGCCGCTTTGCCGGCGATGCCGTGCTGGTGTTCCAGCCGGCCGAAGAGGGCCGTGGCGGCGCCGATGCCATGATCAGGGACGGACTGTTCGAGCGCTTTCCGGTACAGGCGATTTACGCCATGCACAACTGGCCGGCCATGCGGCCCGGTACCATCGGCCTCAATCCCGGACCCATGATGGCGGCCGCCGACCGCATCACGATCGAGATTACCGGCAAGGGTGGCCACGGCGCGCATGCTTATCTCACCGTGGATCCGGTGCTGGTGGCCGCTCACATCATCACTGCGGTGCAAAGCATTGTTTCACGCAATGTGAAGGCCATGGACAATGCGGTCGTCAGCCTGTGCGCGATGCAGGCCGGCGACCTGGGCGCCATGAGCGTGGTGCCCGGAAGTGCCACCCTGGTGGGCACCGTGCGCACCTTCAAGCCGGAAATACAGGACCTGATCGAGCGGCGTTTGCGTGAGCTCTGCGCATCAGTGGCGCAGGGCTTTGGCGCGACCGCCACAGTCAGGTATGAACGGCTGTACCCGGCAACCATCAACTCTCCGGCCGAGTATGCGCTGGCGGCAGCGGTGGCTGAACAGCTTGTGGGCCCGGAAAACGTCGTGCTCAACCTTCAACCCAGCATGGGCGCTGAAGATTTCTCGTTCATGCTCAAGGTCAAGCCGGGTGCCTACCTGCGCCTCGGCCAGGGCGAGCAACTGCCCGATGGCAAGGGCGGCAGTGTGGGCGGCGTGGGCAGCCACTTTCTGCACAACAGTTGCTACGACTTCAACGACCAGGTGTTGCCGCTCGGTTCGGCGCTGTTTGCCGGCATTGTGGAGCGGGCGTTGCCACTGGCCTGAGGCGTCGGGCATGCTTCCCGGTGCGCCGCGGACTGAAGTTGCACAACCACCGTATGCTGTGTCAGCTATTGAATAGATAGCTAATTCATGGCTCCCCAATACTATTGCGTCAAATGTCCCGCCCGGCCGGACGGCGCGAAGCTATCATGTTGCAGGGAATTCACCCTGACGTATAAATAATCCGGTTCGAGGAGGACTCCATGAATTTCGGCCAAGCCATTTCCAGTTGCCTGAGCAAATATGGAACGTTTTCGGGGAGGGCATCACGCTCCGAGTTCTGGTGGTTTTTTCTGTTCCAGTTCCTGGTGTCCGTGGCGGCGAGCATCGTCAGTGAACGATTTGGTTCGCTGGTGAATCTGGCTCTGTTGCTGCCTGCGCTTGCAGTGGGTACACGCCGCCTGCACGACATCGGAAAGTCTGGCTGGTGGCAGTTGATCATGCTCACGGCCGTTGGCCTGCTGGTGCTTATTTACTGGTGGGTCCAGCCCACCGATGCAGGTACCAACGAATACAGCAGCGGCCTCGCTTGAAATCGATCTAGCCGTGACAGGCCCATGAAAAAACCCGCAAGGTTTGCGCCTTGCGGGTTTTTTGATGAGAAAGACATGAAGCCAGGAGGCCGGATTCCCCTTTGGAAAATCCGTGTCTGACCCGATTTCCCTTACATGCCCATGTCGCCCATGCCACCCATGCCGCCCATGCCGCCACCCATGCCGCCGCCAGCCGGCGATTCGTCTTTTGGAGACTCGGCCACCATGGCTTCGGTGGTCAGCATCAAGCTGGCCACAGACGCTGCGTTTTGCAGTGCGGTGCGGGTCACTTTGGTGGGGTCCAGGATACCCATTTCGATCATGTCGCCGTAGGTGTCGTTGGCGGCGTTGAAGCCGTAGTTGCCCTTGCCGGCCATCACGGCGTTCACTACCACCGAGGCTTCGCCGCCGGCGTTGTAAACGATCTCGCGCAACGGACTTTCGATGGCCTTGAGCACCAGCGTGATGCCGGCGTCCTGGTCAGCGTTGTCGCCCTTGATCTTGCCAGCGGCCTGCTTGGCGCGCAGCAGCGCCACACCGCCACCGGCCACAATGCCTTCTTCCACGGCAGCGCGGGTGGCGTGCAGGGCGTCTTCGACGCGGGCTTTCTTTTCCTTCATTTCAACTTCGGTGGCGGCGCCAACCTTGATCACGGCAACTCCGCCGGCCAGC
>JAHFQQ010000093.1 GCA_023259235.1 Polaromonas sp.
CGGTCGCCAACGCCATTCGCCGTTCGCGTTCCGGCCTGTCTGATCCGAACCGTCCGACCGGCTCCTTCCTGTTCCTGGGCCCCACGGGCGTCGGAAAAACCGAGTTGTGCAAGGCGCTGGCGGGTTTTCTGTTTGACAGCGAAGACCACCTGATCCGCGTCGATATGAGCGAGTTCATGGAGAAGCACTCGGTCGCCCGCCTGATTGGCGCGCCTCCGGGCTATGTCGGTTACGAGGAAGGCGGGCATTTGACCGAGGCCGTGCGCCGCAATCCCTACAGCGTGTTGCTGCTCGACGAGGTTGAAAAAGCCCACCCCGATGTGTTCAACGTGCTGCTGCAAGTGCTCGATGACGGCCGGCTGACCGATGGCCAGGGCCGCACGGTCGATTTCAAGAACACCGTGATTGTGATGACCAGCAACATCGGCTCGCCGATCATTCAAAGCATGGTCGGCAAGCCGGGTGACGAGATCAAGGACGCAGTGCTGGACGAGCTGAAAAACTACTTCCGCCCCGAGTTCCTGAACCGCATTGACGAAACCGTGGTGTTTCACGCGCTCGACGCAAAAAACATCGCAGCCATCGCCCGCATCCAGCTCAAGGTGCTGGAGGAGCGTTTGCAAAAGATGGATCTCACGCTGCAAGTGTCGGAAGCGGCGATTGCCGAGCTGGCCAAGGTTGGCTTCGACCCGGTGTTCGGCGCGCGGCCGCTCAAGCGCGCGATCCAGCAGCGCATCGAGAATCCGCTGTCGAAATTGCTGCTTGAAGGGCACTTCCTGCCCAAGAGCACGATACCGGTGGATGTCGATCCGGTGCGCGAGCCGGGCGTATTCAAGTTCGGCCGCGTCGTGCGCTGAGCGATCGGAGCGATTCGGGTCGCTATTCAATTGGTAGCTGCCTGCGACCGTCCTGCAATGGCTACTGGCATTTTGTATACCTTGAAACAGAAAAAAACCGCTCTTGCGCAAGCAGGTAGCGGTTTTTTAATGGACGATGATTCTGGATCAGTGATTGGCACCGATTCACCACGCCGCAAACAACGGGCGCTGCTGGCGCATGGCCCGTGTCCAGCGATGCGGCGGCAAGACCAGTCGAGCGTAGGAGGTTTACTACAGCGAAACGCGATCATCACCGGTTCCTGCGCAGGCACGCGAGAGTCAGACTCAGCGCAGGCATGCACTGAAACCACGCCAGCATGGCCGGGTTTCACAACTGTCATCGGATCGCCGCCGAAAGGCGTTACTTGTGGATGATCGCTTCAAAGAGAACATGACGAGAGCGATACCCTGCGTTTGCTGAAAGGATTTTCCCATGAACATGCCAACCCTTCGCCGTTCGCTGCTGCTGCTGCTTGCCAGCTTTCTCGCTCTGACGTTCAGCGGCCTGGCCGCGGCAGATCCGCCTTCGCGGGTGGCGCGTCTGGGCTATATCAGCGGCGGCGCAAGCTTCTTGCCGGCCGGGCAGCCCGATTGGGTTCAGGCTATCGTCAACCGGCCCCTGACCACGGGTGATCGTTTATGGGCAGGTACAGATTCACGTGCCGAGTTGCAGGTCGGCGGTGCGGCGGTACGCCTGGGCGCTGACACCGGCGTGACCCTGCTCAACCTCGACGACCGCATCATGCAGGTGCAGCTGTCACAAGGCACGCTCAAGGTGCGGATCCGCCGCATGCTGCCGGAGCAGACCTTTGAGGTAGACACACCCAATCTCGCCCTGACGCTGCGCCGTCCCGGTGACTACCGCATCGATGTCGACCCAAACGACGACGCAACGATGGTCCGGGTGCTGAGCGGCGAGGCCGACGTCTATGGCGAGGGCAGGTCGTATGCGGTCAACCCGCAGCAAGGATATCGTTTCTATGGTACGGACCTGTCCGACTATGACTTGCTGGCACCGCGGCGCGACGACGACATGGATATCTGGGCACGCGAGCGCGATCGCCGCGAAGAGAATTCAACGTCCGCGCGCTATGTCTCGCCCGAAGTAGTCGGCTATGAAGATCTCGATTCCAGTGGCACCTGGCGCGCCGACCCGAACTATGGCACCGTCTGGATGCCTACCCATGTCGCCGCTGGCTGGACCCCTTACCGCGACGGACATTGGGCCTGGGTTGACCCGTGGGGCTGGACCTGGATTGACGACGCGCCGTGGGGCTATGCCGTATCGCACTACGGGCGCTGGACCCACATCAGGGACGCCTGGGGCTGGGTGCCGGGGCCACCTCGGGAGCAGGCGGTCTATGCGCCGGCGCTGGTGGCGTTTGTTGGCGGCAGGAATTTTCAGGTTTCGGTGTCCGCGGGCGGCGCCATTGCGGCCGCTGTAGGCTGGTTCCCGCTCGCGCCGCGCGATGTGTATCGGCCGTCCTATCAGGTCAGCCGAAGATATTTCGACAACGTCAATCACAGCAACGCCGTGATCGCTCCCACGATCGTCACCAACGTATACAACACCACCATCGTCAACAACACCACCAACATCGTCAAAGTGGTTTACCCCAATCAGCAGGTAAGGGGTGCCGTGGTGGCGGTGCCGGAGCAGGCGTTCTTGCGATCGCTGCCAGTGGCCAGGGCCGCGCTGCCGCTGGCCAGGCAAGTGGCCATCAGCGCGCCGGTAGAGCGGGTTGCCGCCGTGGCGCCGGTCCAGCAAAGCGTGCGTGGCGGTGCCGCTGTTGCCGCCACTGCCCCGCCGATTCATGAGCAGGCCGTTGTCGCCCGCACTGCGCCGCCGCCGCCACCGCTTCCTTTTGCGGTCCAGCAGAAGCAACTGGCCGCCAGGCCTGGGACGCCGATTGACGAAGCGCAGCGCACCCGATTGAAACCCGGGGCCCAGGGAGCATTGGCGCATAAGGTCATTGTGGTGACCACTGCTCCGGCGCCGACGCCGGCCGCGCTACCGCCTGCGACTCCTCCGGCTGCCAGGACGCCAGAGGCGCGCAAGGCCGTGGCGGCAAAAATGGAAGCGTCCAAAGGAGAAGCCGGTAACGCCGGTGCCGCCAGGGCCGCGACGGCACAGGCCGAGGCATCGAAGGCCGAGGCAGCAAAAGCCGAAGCGGCCAAGGCCGTCACCACAAAGGCCGAGGCAACGAGAGCAGAAGCCGGCAAGGCCGACGCCGCCAGAACCGAAGCGGCCAGAGCCAACGCTGTGAAAGCCGACGCCGCCAAGGCGGATGCCGCCAAGGCCAACGCCGCCAGAGCCGAGGCAGCGAGAGCGGAATCCGCCAAGGCCGATGCCGCCAGAGCCGCGACAGCACAGGCCGAAGCATCGAAGGCCGAGGCCGCCAGAGCCGAAGCGGCCCGAGCCGACGCCGCCAGGGCGGATGCCGCCAAGGCCGCTACCACCAGGGCCGAGGCCGCGAGAGCGGAAGCCGCCAAGGCCGGCGCCGCCAGAGCCGCGACAGCTCAGGCCGAGGCATCGAGGGCCGACGCCGCCAGGGCAGATGCCGCCAAAGCCGCCACCACAAGAGCTGAGACAGCGAGAGCGGAATCCGCCAGGGCCGCGACAGCACAGGCCGAAGCATCGAAGGCCGAGGCCGCCAGAGCCGAAGCGGCCCGAGCCAACGCGGTGAAAGCCGATGCGGCCAGGGTGGAGGCTGCCAAGGCCGCTAGCACAAGAGCCGAGGCAGCGAGAGTGGAAGCCGCCAGGGCCGGTGCCGCCAGAGCCGCCACAGCACAGGCCGAAGCAGCAAGAGCTGAAGCGGCCCGAGCCAACGCTGCGAAAGCTGACGCCGCCAGGGCAGAGGCTGCCAAGGCCGCCACTGCAAGGGCTGAGGCAGCCAGAGCAGAAGCACCAAGAGCCGCTTCGACCAGGCCCGCCGCAGCTGCGCCGACGCCCGGGGCCACTCCTAAAAACGAGCCTGATGCGAAGAAGGCGCAGGAAGAAAGGAAGAAAGCAGAAGACGAGGCGCGGAGGCCCTAGGCTGGCGCCGGCGATTTTCGCAGGACGGCATCGACTGCGCAGGACGCGACGCGCTGGCTTCAATTCCAGTCAGCAATTCCTGGCGCTGCAGTTCCCCGGTGATCGCCATGCCGATGCGCTGGACCAAGCCTGTCACCGGGGCACGGCGCTGCGTCAATGCTTTCCCGCTCACGTCGTTTGCGCCTTCAACCGCTCGCGCAGCGTCGTCTTAAGAACCTTGCCATAGTTGTTCTTCGGCAGGCTGCTGACAATTTCGTAGCGCTTTGGCCGCTTGAAGCGGGCGATGTGCTCCAGACACAGCGTGTCCAGTGCGGCACTGTCCAGCGTGTGGCCGGGCTGCGGCACGACAAACGCCACGACGATCTCGCCCCATTCCGGGTCGGGCGCGCCGACCACCGAAACTTCCGCCACGCCGGGCGCCAGCAGCAGCACTTCCTCGACCTCGCGCGGATAAATGTTGGAGCCGCCGCTGATCACCACATCCTTGCTGCGGTCCTTGAGCGTGAGAAAGCCATCGCCGTCCATGACGCCCATGTCGCCGGTGAACAGCCAGCCGCCCTGCAGGGCCGCCGCGCTCGCATCAGGGTCGCGCCAGTAGCCGGCCATTACGGTATCGCCGCGCACCAGCACCTCGCCGACCTCGCCCAGCGGCAGAATCTGGCCGGCCGCGTCGGCTACGCGCACTTCGACCGGTGTTTGCGCCACGCCAACCGAAGCCAGCCGCTGCGCATGGCGCGGATGCGCGGTATCGGCCAGTTGGGCGCGCGACAGCGCAGTGATGACCATCGGGCTTTCGCCCTGGCCGTAGATCTGCACGAAGCGCGGCCCCATGACCCGGATGGCCCGCCCGATGTCAGCCGCATACATGGGTGCGCCGCCGTAGACGATGGTCTTGAAACCGCTGCCACCGGCGCCCGTGGCCTCTGCGTGGTCAACCAGCCGCTTGACGATGGTGGGCGCCGCGAACATCGACAGGCGGCCCACTGATCCGGCCAGTGCGAAGATCTCGGCCGGGTCGAAGCCGCCCGACGCCGGCACCACATGGCGCGCACCCGCCATCATGTGTGGAATCGCATAGATGCCGGCGCCGTGCGACATCGGCGCGGCATAGACAATTGCGTCGCGCGCATCGATCGGGTCCACGTCGACAAAATAGGTCAGGCCCATGGTCATCAGGTTGCGATGGCTCAGCATCACGCCCTTTGGCTTGCCGGTGGTGCCGCTGGTATAGAACAGCCAGGCCAGATCCAGCGCGGCACGGTCAGCCACCGCTGCGGGCGCCAACGCGAAGAGCGATTCGTAGCCGGTGCCGGTCACGTCCACCGTACGGCCGGGTGCCTGCAGCCCGGCGCCCACGTCGGGCGTGACGAAGGCCCAGCGGGCCTGGGCGTGGTCCAGAATCCACTGCGCTTCACGCAGGTGCAGCTTGGCGTTCACGGGCACGACCACGAGCCCGGCCCACCAGGCGCCGTACAGCAACTCCAGGTAGGCAGGGTGGTTGTGCATGAACAGCGTGACGCGCTCGCCCGGCACCAGGCCGGCGGCGCTGAATGCCGCTGCCAGGCGCGCCACCCGGTCGGCCAACCCGCCATAGTCACGCAGTTGGCGGCTGCCTTCGAACAGGGCGGGGCGTTGCGGGTCGGCCAGTGCCACGCGTTGCAGTGAGTGCGCCAGGTTCATTGCGCGGCTTCCACAATAGCTAGGGAAAGGCCCAGCGGGGCCAGATCGAATGCCGGTTTCGGCGTTTGGCGTGCTTCGGCGGTGCAGATCATGATGAACATCAAATCAGGGAAGTAAAAGCGGGAAGCATTTTATTTCTCGGAATTTCACGAGTCTGTTCCTGTACGTCTCCGGGGTGCATTGTGCAATGGCCGGCTATGCTGGCAGTTCCAGAGATAAACCGGATTTCGCCGGAATCCGTGTGAGACAGGCTGGCCCGCCATCAGGGCAGCCTGGCGGCCGCTTCAACCAGTTGCAGCCTTGCGCGCAGCGTTTCCATCTCATCGAGCAGTTCCAGCGCCAGCGCGGCGCCCGCGAGGTTGACACCCAGGTCGTTTTGCAGGCGCAGCGCAACGCGGGCGCGCTGCAGGTGCGCGCCGGTAAAGTGCCATTCATCGGGCTGCTTGCCGCGCGGGCTGAGCACGCCCTCATTCACCAGCTCGACAATCAGCTCGGCCTGCGCCGCGCAGGCGCGGCAGATGTCGTCCAGGGTCAGCCCGGTCTGTTCTTCGAGGATGAAGCCGGTGATTTGCGTCAGCGTGAAGTTCGGTGTCATGGCTTGGCTCCCAGTTTGGCGCGTGGATCAAAGGCGTGGAATTGCTTGGCCATGCCTTCATAAAACGACCTGGCGGAGTCGTTGTCGGCGGCGGGCACCACAATTTGCAGCACCAGGTAAAAATCGCCCGGCGTGGCGCCCGGCAGGCCGCGCCCCTTGAGCCGCAGCTTGCGTCCGGTCGGCGAGCCCGCCGGAACCTTCACCTCGACCGTTCCGGTCGGCGTGGGCGCGTGCACCTGGGCACCGAGCGCGGCTTCCCACGGCGACACGGGAAAGTCCAGGTAGACATCGTGCTTGTCGACGCGGTAATCCACGCTGCCCGGCGGGCGCGGCCGGAATTCCACCTCCAGGAACAAATCGCCCGCGCCGCCCCCGCCCATGCCCGGCGCGCCTTGTCCGGCCAGCCGGATATGCTGGCCCGCCCTGATACCCTTGGGAACGGTGAAGGTGATCTGGTGCTCGCGCGCCACCACATGCCCCTGCGCGTCCATCTCGGGCACGCGCAGGCTGAGCGTGCGCGTGGCGCCGCCGTAGGAGTCCTCCAGGTCGATCTGGATTTTGGCGTGGTGGTCTTCTCCCCGGGCGCTGAAGCTGGCGCGGTGGCCCGCGCCCTGGCCGCCGCCGCGCTGTCCGGCGCTGGCAAAGCCCCTGCTGAACAGCGTTTCAAAGAAGTCGCTGAAATCTCCACCGTCGCCAGAGCTGAAGCCCTGCTCAAAACCGCGTCCGGGGTATTCAGCGCCAGCGTTCCATCCGGGCGGCGGACGGAAATCCTGGCCGGCTTTCCAGTCGGCGCCGAGCTGGTCATAGGCGGTGCGCTTTTCGGGGTCTTTCAGGACCTCGTAGGCTTCGCCAAGCTCCTTGAAGCGTGCTTCGGCATTCTTTTCCTTGCTGACATCGGGGTGGTATTTGCGCGACAGCTTGCGGTAGGCGCGCTTGATGTCGTCGGCTGTTGCGTCGCGCGCCAGGCCCATGATCTTGTAGTAGTCCTTGAATTCCATGAAAAACTTTCAAAAGAAATTGCACGTCATGGGAAACGATAGCAGAACATGACAAACGATAGCTGTTGCTGGTGCTTTCTTGCCTGCCGGTTTTTTTATATTTCCAGAATCGAGCCGAATTCCTCGCATGCGGTTCGAAAAACGGCGGGCGCAACCTGGCCCCACCGGTGCGCCCGCGCGTGGCGCGCTCGCCAGTCAAACGACTTGGGCTGATGGCACAATACATAGCAGGCTTCGCCCTTTGGCCCCGAAAACTTCACCGCGAAGGGGTTGTCTTCATTGAGGGCCGAGTGCGTCATGGGCAAGCCGATGACAATGCCGGTCTTTTCATTGAAAGCCTTGACCGACAAAACCAGCAGTGGGTGCTCGCCGGGCATCTCCTTGCCGGCCTTCGGGTCGCGGTTGATCCAGATGATGTCGCGCCGGTCTGGCGCCCAACCGCCCGGCATCAGAGTTTTTCCAGGCCAACCGGCGGGCTTGCCATTACTTCACCTCCATGCCTGGCCGGATCAAAAGCCTTGAGTTTTTGCGCGAGTGTCAATTTGGGGCGGCCCGCAGGCCGAAGCAAAATGCCTTCTTTCACCACTTCGACGGTGATGGGCAGGCCGCGGGCAAAGTGGGCTGCCTTGGCCACAGGGGCCGTGATGCGAACGCCCAGCCCGTTGCCCCACTCCTGGATGGATTGTTCCACTTTTAACGCCGTTGCCATGATATGTTCCGTACTGTTTAGACGAGTATAAACAGAGCGTGTCAACATGTCTATACGTCCGTGTGAGCGGCTGGTGCCTGCGCAACCCAGTTTGCATTCATTGGTTTGAGGCGGGTGCAAGGCCGGGATTTTTCATCACGGACCAGGAGGCAACACTTCATCTGACGCGCTTGAATTTCCTGTCCGTTGAGTCATACTGCCCGTTTTCAGGAGAAGCCCATGATTCCGTTTCATAAAATTGTTTGCACGGCGGCGCTGCTGCTGGCTGCGTCTGCCGGGTACGCGCAAGACAAAGCCAGCGGCACGCTCAATTTCAAAACCTGGTCGGGCGCGGTGAAATTTGGCTGGATGGTGCGCAGCCCGGACGAAATGGATGCCAGCAAATCCATCCTGCGCATTTACCTGTCGAGCGCTGACATCGGCGCCAGGATCAGGGCGTGCAAGACGCTGTCTTGCGCCGACCGCGCGCTCGAAGACGGCGCAATGGTCGATTTCAGCGACGCCCGGCATCTCGCTTACGCGGTCAGGCTCAATGGCGAGCGCGTGCAATATTCCGGCGGCACCGACGGCGCGGCATTCAAGCTGTCCACCAACCAGCCCGATCACCTTGCCGGCAAACTGCACATCGACGACAGCGCTGCCGGTGGAGCCAAAGTCGATGCCGATTTTGATCTGACGCTCGCCAACACGTTCAAGACCGTACGTTGAGGGGTTGACCGAACTGCCGTCGCGCTATTGAGAGCGGACGGCCGAGCGCTTCCAGGGTTCCCGGAATGCGGGGCCGGCGTATTAAAGTGGGGGGTGCATTCTGAGATACTAAGTGGCATAATTAAAAAAGTGAAGCGAGTGTTTAAAACCCGTCATTTCAGCCGCTGGATGCGTAAAACAGAACTGACCGACGGTGCCTTGTGCGCCGCAGTGACGGAAATGGTTCAAGGTTTGATCGATGCCGAATTAGGTGGCGGCGTGGTCAAGAAGCGCATCGGGATAGCGGGCCGCGGCAAGCGCGGGGGCGTTAGAACGCTCATCGCGACCAACAAGGGCGATCGATGGTTCTTCGTTTACGGCTTCGCAAAAAATGACCGGGCGAACATCGCGGATGATGAACTTGAGGCCTTGCAGGGTATTGCTGAGCAGTTGCTTGCCAGGTCAGGGCCGCAACTTGATCAGGCTGTTGAAGATGCATCGTTAGAGGAGATTTACCATGACCCAAAAAACTAAGGCCAACACCAAGCCCAAATTCAGGGCCAAAAGCCCGATCTTTGAAGCTGTGCATGAAACAGCCAGTGACCTTCATCGTCTCGGGTTTATCAACAAGCGCAACATGCATCAATTTGATGCCTTGTGTATGGAGCCCGTACCCGACTACGACAGCGAGAAAATCCGTGCGCTGCGCGACCACCTTCAACTAAGTCAGGCCGTTCTTGCCTCCGTTTTGAACACCAGCCTGTCAACCGTGCGCAAATGGGAAGGCGGCGAAAAGCACCCCAGTGGTCCGTCTCTGAAATTGCTGAGCCTTCTTGACCGCAAAGGGTTGGAAGCGGTTCTTTGACGGGCGTATTTTTTTGCCCGATCTCTTTTCACCCTTGTGCCGGGCGCGACCCTGCGCTTCGAGGTTTCGAGAATGCGGGGCAAGCCAAGCTAATCAGATATTCCGTGACTAACCATGGGCTTAGTGAAATAATCCAACGATCGTGAACACACCAACCATATACGACTTTCGCATAGACGCTTGGGCGCCAGATACGCTGCCCATGGCGCGTCTTGCCGAGTATTTGGCGCGCTTGGCAACAGTTTTTGGGTTTCAAGAGCACGTGCATTTCCTCAAAGTCCGTAAAGGCAGTGCCATACCTGAAATTCACGTACAGGAAACCACGGCGCCCAAGGTGCAAGCCCGTCTGAAATTAGTGGGCACCGCTGACGCGCCAGAAGACGCCGTGAAGTCGGTGCAACATATTAATGCAATGCTGCGTGAAGACAACGCTTCGGCCGTGCTTTGGGTCAAGGGCGGAGCGCAAATAATTCAATTTCCTGGTTGTAAGACACCACTGGCTGAAGAAGCGATTGTTCACGAGGCTGGCGAGCTAATCGGCACAGTCATCAGAGTCGGTGGCAAGGACGAAACCGTGCCGCTATTACTGCAAGACACAGACGGCGCAACTTATCCTTGCACCACCACACGCGCCATAGCCCGAGAGTTGGCACATCATCTGTTTGGCGACATGGTTCGTGTGCAAGGTACCGGCAAATGGCGACGCACACCAGAGCGTGTATGGGAACTTGATGGTTTCCGGGTTAAAAGCTGGGAAGCGATCGATCAGACGCCGCTGTGGGACGAAGTCAACGCGTTGCGCGCCACAGAAGGTAGTTTGTGGAATGAATTTGCCGACCCCCAGGCTGAATTAAGAAAATTGCGAGAAACCTGATCTATGGCCGGTGTCACTTTTGATTCGACTTACCTGATCGACCTTTTTAATCCCAAACTAGCCGGAAATCAGCGTGCGGCTTTGGATCATCTGGTTCATGAATTGTCCAAGGCCCGCGTGCGGATTTTGATCCCCTCACCGTGTCTGACTGAGCTGTTGATTCGGGCTGGCAAAGCCCGAGATCAGTATGTTCAGAAATTGGGCAACACCAGCAGTTTTGAAATTATTCCGTTCGACCGCCGCGCGGCGACCGAGTGTGCATTACTTTTGGAGGATGCTTGGGACGCCAAGTTGAAGCGCGACATTACACGCACCAAATTTAAATACGACTGGATGATCGTTGCCTGTGCATCATCCCGTGGTGTCAAGAAAATCTATTCTGACGACGACGATATTTCGCGTTGCGCAGCACAGGTTGGGATTCAGTCTATTGAGCAAAAAAAGTTGCTTATCCCCTCTGAATCACGACAGCTCAGAATTCCTGATTCTGAATAAGTGATCATCATCTCGCTTACCCGCGCTTGCCCTTTTATTCACCCCCTCCAGCCCTCTCCCTCGCGCCGGGCGCGGCCCAGCGCCTCCAGTGTTTCCAGAATGCGGGGCAGGCTTTTCTTCCACGCGCCGCGGGCCTTGAAGCGGGCTTCGATGTCGGCCAGCGTCAGCGCGCTGGCGTGGCTGGCCAGCACTTGGGCCACGGCGCGCACCTGCTCGGGCAGCGCGGCGGGCCAGGGCTGGACAGCCGCAGCGCTGGTGCCAGTGGAGACGCTATCGATTTGTGACTGATTTTCATGAGCTAAATCAAGGTCAATCCCTTGTTGAACCTTCGCAGGCAGCTCCTGATTTAGGAGTGATTTATCAGGATTCTGGAATTCCGGGCGCAGCCAGCGGATGCGGCCTTGCTGCTCTTCGGCGGCGCGCTGGGCGTTCAGCGTGACCAGGTGCGCCAGCAGCGCGTCGGTGCTCTGGCCGGGCTCAAGGCCGTAGGCTTGCAGCACGGCGGCGTCGAGCTCGTCGTGCAGGTCTTTGAGCACACCGACCAGGCCTTGCTCGTGAATGATTTTTTCTTTGGCCGTCAGCGCCCGGCCTTCGCGCAGGGCTTCGAGCACGTTGTACATGCCGGTGAGCGTCAGGCCCGCGTGCGCGGCCTGCTGGCGCTTGCGGTGCGCGTCAATCTGTTCGGCCAGGGCG
>JAHFQQ010000094.1 GCA_023259235.1 Polaromonas sp.
ATCAAATGCCAGAGCCGCGACGGCGACAGCGGCATCTGCAACTGGCGCGCCTGCGCAGCCAGGCCATGGCGTGCCAGGGCGTCGGCCACGGCATTGACCACCGCTGGAGCAGCGCCTATGGTGCCGAGTTCACCCACGCCCTTCACGCCCAGCGAATCGTTCAGGCAGGGCGTGGACTCGTCCATTTCAGTCCTGAAACGGGGCGCGTTGTCGGCGCGCGGCGCGGCGTAGTCCATCAGGCTGCCAGTCAGGGGCTGGCCGGTTTCCCGGTCATACACCATGTGCTCGCACAGCGCCTGGCCAATGCCAAAGCGCGCGGCATTGATCTGTGCCGGGTGGGTTTGCGTTGTCAAAAAACGTCTCTCGTGTAACAGCCTTGGCCTCCGTGCGGTTGGCGCATGGCCAGAAACTAATGTCAAGCCACTATAAGTCGCCCATCCATGCGCCTGCCCCGCCAGACCTGGCCAGTGCGTGATCCACTAGCCGGTGACCCGCCGGGTCAGGGCGCGTGCGACCGTGCGCACCTTCTGATTCAGTGGAAAGCGCTTGAAATTGGTCTTGACCGCTCCTTCAGTGAAGGCTGTCCGCTTTGAATAGTCGATCTTCACGTTCACAATCACCGGGCGCCCGCCGCGCGACAACTCGATCGCCTGGCGAACGGCGTCCTCAATGGATGCGTTGTCAGGCATGTTCACAAAGGCTGCGCCGGTCGCCAATGCAACACCCTCCAGATTGACCGGCCCGAGCGCGGTGCAGGGCTTGCGATTGTAGGGAATTTCCTGGGCTTGCGCGATCTGGGAGAGCTCGCCGTCGTGGAACACGTAGTAAATGACGCCCAACTGGTGCGACGTCGCCGTCAATATTTCCATGCAGGTCATCAAAAAGGCCCCGTCGCCGACAATGGTTTGCACCAATCGCCCGGGATGCGCCAGCTTGGCCCCAATGGCCGCCGGCACGGCGTAGCCCATGCAGTTGAAATCGGTCGGCAAGATGACGCTTTTGGGTGCATGGATTGGCATCAGTTCGGCGGCCAGAAAGGTGTGGTTGCCATCGTCAATCACGATGATTTCGTCGTCTGGGGTCTGCCGGCGCAACTGGTCAAAAAACCGGACCGGATTGACGCGATCAGGCGTGTCACTCTTATACCAGCTCTGGCGATAAGCTGCCTTGTCGCCCTGGATTTGCGCGTGCAATGGCGCGTTCACGGCGCGCCGCGGTCCGCCCTCTTCCAGGGCCTTGAGCAACTGGCCGAGCACCACGCCGGCATCACCCGGAATGCCAACCTTGGACGGATAGTTGGCGTCGATGGCGTCGGGATTGATGTCGATATGGATCAGGTTTTCGGGCACCTCGATGCCGTAGCTGCCGGTGGCTATTTCGGAAAACCGCGTGCCAACGGCCAGCAGGCAGTCGCAGTCCTTGAAGGCATTGCGCGCAGCAGGCACCGCCGACGCGCCAAAACCGAACCCGGCATGCAGGGGGTGGTTGCCGGGAAAGGCCGATAGCCCCTGCAGCGTGGTGGCCACGGGCGCCTGCAGCCATTCGGCAACCGCCTTGACCTGATCGAACGCGTCGCGTGTACCCCAACCGACGAACAGGCCCGGGTGTTTGGCGTTGCGCAGCAGCCCGGCTGCCCGGAGAATCTCTGTCTCAAATCCTGGCGGTTCCGGCGGCGCTGGGGCGTAGCGCGGCAGGTCGCCTGCCTCGCCGGTGTAGAGCAAAATATTCACCGGCAATTCAACGAACACTGGCCCTGGCTCGCCGCCGATGGCAATCGCATAGGCCTCAAACAGGGTGGGCACCACCTCTTCGTGGCTGGTGACCTTGAAGGTTGCCTTGGTCAGCCCGCTCATGAACTTGTGCAGGTCCATCTGGTGCAGCTGGAAACGGTAATCGGAATCGGTGCGCGGGCCGCCGCAAATGACCAGCATCGGCACCCCATCGAGAAAGGCTTCACCAATGCCGCTGCTGGCATGCGTCAGCCCGGCTGCGGGCACCACGGTGAGCACCCAAATCGAGTCGGACAGACGGCTGATCGCGTCGGCCATGAAGGCGCCGCCGCCTTCATGCGTGACCAGCACCGGGGTAATCTGCTTCGAGTTGTTGAGCTCATCGTAGAGTTCGGTGGTGTGCACGCCGGGAATTCCAAACGTGAAGCGCGCACCGATCTGCTCCAGTGCGTAGGTCGCCAGCCAGGCCCCTGATTTTTTCATCGTGTCGTCTCCGGTTAAACCGTCACCGCATCAAACCGTATCAGCAATCGCCCGGGCCGCGATGCGTCCCGACAGAATGCATCCACCCAAAAACGTGCCTTCAAGCGCGCGCAGGCCATGCACGCCGCCGCCGCCAAAACCGGCCGCCTCTCCCACCGCATATAGGCCGGGAATCGGCTGGCCTGACAAGCTTAGCACCCGGCTTTGCAAGTCGGTTTGAATACCGCCCAGGCTCTTGCGGCTGGTGATGAACTCTCGAATCGCCATCAGCGGCAGCGCCTTGTCATCCTGGATGCGCTGGAATTTGCACAGCCTGACCCGGTCGCCGCGGTATTGGCGCAATCCGGCAATACGGCGCAGTTGCTCATCATTCATCAAGCCGCGGCCGCGATCAATGGTGGCATCGTAGTGCTCCACGGCCTCGGTCACGGAACGCAACTCAACCGAAGCATCGCCTTGTAGCGCGTTCATTTTTTCGACCAGTTCGGGCAGGGTCCGGGCCACCACAAAGTCCTGGCAGTTTTGCGTCAGTTCATCGACCAGCCAGCGGTTGCCGAGCAGGATGTCGCGCAGGAAGGCAAATACCTTTTTGTCGCGAATGGAGGGGTTGAATTCAGCCCCCGAGACAGCCAGTTCCTTGAGCGCAATGCGCCGGTTGAGCACCTGCCAGGAATAGGCGCGTTCCTGCGCGCAGATGTCGGTCACCAGGCGGCGGGTGTCAAAACCCGACACCAGCGGCTGCGGGCCGATGCGCTGGCCCTGCCAGTTCAGCCACAGGGCCGAGCGTGGTGGCACCAGCGACAGCCCATGGTGCGGTTTGCGCGGCCGCGGGTGATGCACGCCGGCGGCATAGTTCCACATCTTGTCCAGGTGCGTGAGGTGTCCGCCGGCCCCGGCCACAGCCTGGTGCAAAGTGCCATCGGCGAAGCGGTGCGAACCGTTGAGAATTTCCTCCGGGGGTTGGCCCCAGTCCGCATGCCAATGCCGACGCACCATCTCCAGGCTGCCGTTGATGCCGCCAGTGGCCACCACAGTGTGCTCCGCATGGACTTCGAAGGGAATGCCGCTTTTTTCTTCAACCCCCTGCACGCCGTCGATCTGGCCATTGCTTGACAGCAACTGCTCCACCCGGTGCCCGAATCGCAACGCAAGCTTGCCTGCATTCGCATGATGGCGCAGCGCTGCAATCAGTTGATCAGCCAGCGCCTGGCCGGTACCCCAGACCATATGAAAACGCGGCAGGGAATTGCCGGGCTGAAATTCCCCGCGCTCGACCCAGTTGATGACCGGCATGAATCGCACGCCGTGCCGGTGCACCCAGTGGTACACATCAGGCGTGCAGCGGTTGACATAAGCGTCGGCCCAGGCTTTGGGCCAATGGTCGTCGGGGCCAAATTCAGCAAAGCTGCACCAGTCGCGCAGCGCCAGTTCGGTCGAGTCGCGCATGCCCAGCCGACGCTGCTCGGGTGAATCGACAAAAAACATGCCGCCAAAGCTCTCGCGGGCGAGACCGCCGAAGACCTCTGCCTGGTCCCGATCGAGCAGCAGCACCGACTTGCCGCTGTCCAACAAGTCGAGCGCGGTGGTGATTCCGGCAATTCCGCCACCCACGATGAGCACTTCGCTGCGCAACTGTTGCATGGCTAATCCCGCTTTGACATTGGTGCCCATTTTGCGCGCATCGACCGGTCCGCATGACGCTACCCCGCGCAAGCTTCAAAAAAAGCAAATTCCCATGTCATCCGGAACACGCCCACCCTGTTGCCCGGAAATATAACACTATATATTTAATAGCAATATATTCATACCACACATGGGTGATAGGTTGTTTTATATTGAATACCAAAAACTATCCAGGCGTGGCCACTAGCCGCGTTGCCGCGAATCACGACAACGCGTTGAGCCGTTTGACGCCTGCGACAAAACGCTCCAGCGTGGGCGAAAGTACGCCACGGGGAATGCAAATCTCGATCAACTCAAAGCGGCCGCGCGTGGCAACAGCCTGCTCCAGCGCCTGCTGTAATTCGCTGCGTGTGGTGACCCGCACGCCGTGCCCACCCATGCCAGCGGCCATTTCGGCGTAGCCCCATTGGCCCAGGTCGTTGAAGGCTGATTCGGGCTGGAAGGTGCGCAGCATCTCCCAACTCTCGTTGTTCAGCAGCAGCACTATCGGGTCCCAGCCATAACGCTTGCAGTTACCCAGTTCCATGCCGGTCATCTGGAACGCGCCGTCGCCCACCAGAATCAGCGGGCGCTGTCCGGTAGCCGCCTGCAGGCCCAGGCCAGCCGGAACGCCAAAGCCCATGGTGGCGTAATAGCCTGGTGCCACCAGCGCCGTATTCTCGATGTCCATGGCAGTGAAGAAGCAGTCACCCATGTCGCTGGCAATCGGCATTTTGCCGTGCACGGCCATCAGGTCGTTGACGGCAGTAGCAATGTCCAGCGGCGCTATGGGTGCCTTGTCAGCCGGCATGTGGCGCGGGAAGTTGTACCGTTCAAACGTTGGCGCGGGCCTGGCCGGGCCGACACGCTCCAGCAGCCGTGCCACCAGTGCCGCCAGTGGAATCTGCGGATAGGTGTGATAACCCATCGTCACCTGTTCATCGAGCGCCTGAATCGTCTTGCGCATGTCGATCTTGGTCGATGACACGCCAAAGTTGGTGTCGCACACAATGACGCCCAGCAAAAACAGACTGTCTGATTGCTCGACCCGTTGCGTCACGTCGGCCAGGCCAGCCACGCCCATGTAGGTACCCAGCAGCGGCGCATCGGCATCGGCCAACAGCCCGCGCCCCATCAGGCTGGTGACCACCGGCAAACCCAGACGTCGGGCCAGTTCAGCCGCTTGCTGCTCCAGACCAAAGCGGCGCACTTCCACCCCGACCATCAGCACCGGGTCACTGGCCTGCTCCAGGCGTTGCAGGATTTCATCGACACACGCTTCGAGCGCCTGCGGGTCGATCGGTGTTCCCGGCAGCGCCGGCACTTCCTGGCAAGGCTGGGCCACCATATCACGCGGAATTTCGATGTACACCGGCTGTGACTGACGCAGGCAGCGCGCCAGTACACGGGCGATGTCGGCCGGCGCACGCGCGGCGTCGTCCAGGCGTGTCTGGTCGCAGGTGATTTCGCGGTAAATCTGGAACTGTGAGTCCAGTGTTTTTGCCTGGTGGTGCAGCAGCAGGCCCGAAGCCGACTCGCCCCGCCCCGGTCCGCCCGACAGCACCACGACCGGCGACTTTTCGGCAAAGGCCGCGGCCACCGCGTTGACCATATTGAGCGCGCCAGCCCCGTAAGTAACCGCCGCCACGCCCAGACCGCCGTTGATGCGCACCGCTGCATCGGCCGCAAAGCCTACTGCGGGCTCGTGCGAGAGCGTGATCAGCGGCAAAATCCCCGACTCTTCAATGATGCGAAAGTAAGGCAGGGCGAAATCACCCGGGATGCCAAAAATCTGGCTTGCGCCATGGCGCTTGAGCGCGTGCAGCAGTGCTTCGGTGAGACTCATCAGGGCTCCAGAAAATGGGAAAGCACCCATTGTCAGGCGAGCGTGATGAAGTTTGCGCTCAAGAAATGCGACAAATTGGCCTTTGAACACACGATTTAAGCGTCAGACGGATCATTTCTGAAGTTTTGACCGGCGGCGGGCGTCTTGTTGCAGGCTTGGCAGCCTGCCAGGGTTCCACGCTGAACCAACACTGCAGCGCCGAACGCCCCGGCATCGTGGCGTTGCCAGGCAAGGCTCTTATTCAACCGAGCAGTGCGACCGCCCAGCGGTTGATGAAGGCGCCTCCGGCAACCAGCCATGTGAACAGGATCAGCGCCAGCAACAGCGGTTTGATGCCAGCCTTTCGAATCGACGAGAGCTGGGTGGCAAGGCCGAGCGCAGCCATCGCCATGGCAAGCAGCGCGGTATCCAGGGCGGTGGCGGCGGCAATGAAAACGGGTGGCAGCAGATGCAGTGAGTTGAAAAAAACCACGCCTATAAAGGCAAAAGCAAACCACGGAATGGCAAGCCTGCATTCCTGGAGCGCCTTGGCCGGTTCGTTGCCAGCCACCCTGGTTGTCCGCTTTGCCTGGTCTCGTGCCAGCCAGGCCGACAGCATGACAAGAAATGGAGCCAGCATCATGACGCGAACCATTTTGGTGATGACCGCGGTGTCCGCCGCCTGAGGGTCCACTGACCGTGCGGCGGCCACGACCTGGGCGACTTCATGAACGGTCGAGCCGATATATATACCGAAGCCGTCGGCACCGCCCTGAAGCAACTGCCAGTGCTGGTTCAAATCGAACATCACCGGGTATAAAAAAATTGCCAGGGTCCCGAACACCACCACCGTGGCAACCGCGACCGTAACTTGCTCGGCGCGGGCACGCAGCACCGGCCCGGTCGCCATGACGGCGGCAGCGCCGCAAATGGAGCTTCCGGCACCGATCAGCATGGCCGTGTTGCGATCCAGCCCAAGCCAGCGTGTGCCGACAAGCCAGGCCAGCGTGAACGTTGAACCCAGAACCAAGGCATCAATTGCCACACCAGCCAGGCCCACGTGTCCAATGTCCTGCAGCGTCAGGCGCAGGCCGTAAAGGACCACACCGAGGCGCAGCAGATTCTGCTTGGAAAAATTCACGCCGGCACCCGTGGCAACTGCAAGGCGCGGATAGGCTGTATTGCCGACCAGCATGCCGAGCACGATGGCCAGTGTGAGCGCGCTGAAGCCATGGTTTTGTAGCCAGTCGATCCGGCCCAAAGCCATGCCAGCCGCCGCCAGTGTGCCGCAGAGCGCGAGGCCGGGCAACAGGCGCAGCATTGAATCGGGCGCTATTGCGGCTAGCGCGATGGCGCCTGGCGTGGCGGTCGAAGATGGATTGGTCATGGCGGTTCGTGGTGGTCTGATGCGGCAGGATTCAAATATAGAGACTTCTTTATAATCCATAAAGTGAATTATTTGTGTAATATCAACCTGCTAAATAGGTAAATTGGAGAAACTGAATGATGGATGTGCTGCGCCTGACGCTGCGCCAGTTGCAGATATTTGTGGCAGTGGCGCGCCGCGGCAGCACTACGGCCGCGAGTACCGAGGTGGCGTTGTCGCAATCGGCCACCAGCTCGGCGGTCAATGAGCTGGAGCGCCTGTTGTCGCTGCGTCTGTTTGACCGGGTCGGCAAGCGCCTGCTGCTCAATGACAACGGCCGTGCGCTGCTGCCGCGCGCGCTGGCATTGCTGGATGGCGCTTCCGGCATCGAGCAAATGGCGCGGGACGGGATGGCGCAGACCCAGTCGCTGCGGATCGGTGCCAGCACCACCATCGGCAACTACGTGCTGCCGAAATTGCTTGGTCAGTTTCTCGGAGAACGCCACCACGCGGGAGACGCCCCGTGGCGCTCAAAAGTCACGATAGGCAACACCGAGACCATCTGCGCTGCGGTTGCCGCGTTTGAGCTTGATATGGGGCTGATTGAAGGACCCAGCCACGAGGCGTCCCTGACTGTGACGCCCTGGCTACAGGACGAGTTGGTAGTTGTCTGTTCTCCGGAAAGCGCGCCAGTCCAGTCCACAAGAGCATCTGGTGCGGTGCAACTGGGGTCTGAACGCCTGTCTGTCAAGGCGTTGCGCGATGCGGTGTGGCTGTTGCGGGAGCCTGGATCGGGAACCCGGGAAACCACTGACCACCTGTTGTTGCCGCACCTGCGGTCTTATCGGCGCAGCATTGAACTGGGAAGCTCGGAAGCGCTAAAGCACGCTGCGGCGGAAGGACTCGGCATGACCTGTCTGTCTCAGTGGGTGGTGAAAGACTTCATTGACTCCGGGCGTCTGCGCCGCGTTGCCACGACACTCCCAAAATTGACCCGTCAATGCTATCTGGTGGTGCATCAGGACAAACAATCGACGCCTGCGCTGCTCCGCTTCATGGCGCAGGCCTCTTTGCTCGGCAAAGCGCTGCTGCAAAACGTTCAGGCATAGGCAAAAAAACTTCAAGCTGCCACATGAATCACTGCATGTCGTGGGGTGGGGCGACCCGACTGCTGCAAGTGGTCGACAGCCACACGGGCGGCCGGGCCGATCAGCCGGGGCATCAGCATGCTCGCTGAATCGCAAGTTCAAGGCACTGCGATGAATTCGTATTTTCCGCGGGATATGCTACAAATGTCGTACACCTTCTGCCCTGTGATTGGATACGACGAAAGCCATTCCATGTCCCAACAACTAGCCATTGAACATTTTTTTGACGACAGCACCGCTACCTTCAGCTACATCATCCTGGATCGCGGCACGCTGCAATGCGCGCTGATCGACAGCGTTCTCGACTATGACCCAAAGTCGGGCCGCACCGGTACTGTTGCAGCCGACCGTCTGGCGGCGCGAGTGCGGGCGCTCGGTGCGCAGGTGCAGTGGCTGCTTGAAACGCATGTGCACGCTGATCACCTGTCCGCGGCGCATTACCTGCAAAGCCAGCTTGGCGGGAAAATCGCCATCGGCAGGCAAATCACTACGGTGCAGCAGGTATTTGGCAAACTGTTCAACGCGGGTGCGGGGTTTGCTCGCGATGGCTCCCAGTTTCAGCACCTGTTTGATGGCGATGTCCGCTTTACCATTGGCGGTCTGCTGGCGCGTGCCCTGCACACGCCGGGCCACACGCCAGCCTGCATGACCTACCTGATTGAAGACGGCAGCAGCAGCGTGGCGTTTGTCGGCGACACCCTGTTCATGCCAGACTATGGCACCGCGCGCTGCGATTTCCCCGGCGGGGATGCCGCCGTGCTGTTTCGCTCGATTCAAAGGCTGCTGGCCTTGCCGCCAGAGACCCGGCTGTATATGTGTCACGACTATCCGCCCGATGGGCGCGCGGTCGCCTGCATGAGCACGGTGGCCGAACAGCGCGCCTGCAACATTCACGTGCACGACGGCGTCACCGAGGCGGCGTTTGTGGCGTTGCGCCGCGCGCGCGACGCCACGTTGCCCATGCCGGGCCTGATCCTGCCGGCAGTACAGGTCAACATGCGTGCAGGCCAACTGCCACCGGCTGAAGACAATGGCGTACGCTATCTCAAAATCCCGCTGGATGTTTTATAGCCACACCGAACGGCGGACTTCGCAATGCCGGGCACCGCATTGGACGCGCTGACAGGATTCATGCCGACCTACCAGCCGCGCAGTTGTCTCCCCGCATTGGCTTGCCCTGCGCCATTGCACCACTGGCAGCCATGATGCGGCCAGTGCAGCTCAATCGATATTTCGAGAAAGGGCGCGGCTCGATTTCATATGCCTGCCGGTGTGCCCTAATGCGGCAGGCTTTTTTTCTTGAAGTGAATCGGGTGTTCAGTCGGACGCGGCTTGGGCTTGGCCCGCACACCGTCATGGTCGGCACTGGACAGCGCAGCGCTGAGCGCCAGCCGGAACTCCCGCGCCCTGTCGCCGCCCGAACTATCGTTAAAGTCGCCCGAGCCCAACGCCGGAGCGACGAACTCCTGCCACAAACGCTCAAAGCTGGCTTTGCCGCGGGCGTGGGTGTCGCTGTAACCCTTGAGCACTGCAGGCAGCTCAGCCAGGACTTTCGAAAACTCCGGCGCGTGTGGCAGGCAACTCGCCATGGCAGCCACCCAGGCATCGATGGCGGCATGTTCCCGCTGGTAGCGCATCGAGTGGGGTCGTAGTGGCCGCAGGGCCGCCATACCACGCAGCAACAGGAAGCCCCACAGGCTGGTTGAGCGGATGTGCAGCCCGATGCTGGCACGACCGAGCCAGCCACGGCGCTGTGCCAGCGACAGCAGAGGCTGGCCCAGCGACCGGGGCAGGATGGCGGCAACTTCTTCGATGCCGGGCTTGAAATACTCCACCACCCGGACCAGCTCCGTGGGCCGTGCGCCGACTTCCTGGCGCAGCTTGTCAAAGCGGCTGCGCCGCGATCGCAGGTCGGCGATACGAATGACATCTTCAAAGCACATCCACAGGGCCAGGCAGCGGGTGGCCTCCGCCAAAGTGTCATGGGCCGATGGGTTGGCCAGCCAGAGGGTGTCCAGATGTTTCAGGAACTTCCCGGCATGGGCCGCGTTCTGATAGTCATGGCAGCGCACAACACCGAGCGCGGCATTGGTCTGCATGACTGCGGGCCAGCGGCTGATTTGCGCCGCCCATGCACTGCGCAGTGCCACCGGCGCCAAAGTCTTGTTCAGCAAGGCTGGCACATCCGGCGCCAGCGCGGTTGGGCTATCGATCGGGACTGATCCAGCGGCCTGCTCAAAGGCCTGGGCAAAGCCGCGCAGGCTCGCCTCAGTTCCCTTGCCGTCGCCGCGAATCACCTGCTCGCACAGTTCGCGACTCCAGGGAAGCACGCCAGCGCCTGCCAGCGCCCCAAACATCACTGCCGAGATGACTGTGCCACTTCGCGTGGCGATGGCATCCATGTCAAACGAGACCAATCGTTTCGCCATCTTGCGGGCAGTATCGAACACGGCAGAGGCATCAAAGCGGCCATCCAGCGGCGCCATCTTCTCCACCGTTGTATAAGTGCGGTGGGTGGAACTGATGAGCACGGTACGCAGCGGCGACACAAAGCCGTATTCCATCATGCGCGCGGTCTCCACCAGCTCGCTGGCGATCACCACGTCAAGCGTGCCTGGAACCGGATGCAATGCAAAAACGGGTAAACGGCCGTTGACCTGCGGCTCACGGAGCAATTCAATGTAGTAGCTGGTCGCGCCCGTTCGCTGCGCCACTCCCGGCACGGACGTGGCTTGCACCGGAAGATCGCTGCTTCGGGCGCAACGCACCAGCCAATCGGTCAGCACACCGCCGCCTTCACCACCCAGGGCGGCGATCAGAATGCAAAATGGAGTATTCGATGTAGGCATCTTGATCCTGTTTCAGGCGGGCTGCATCAAGCCGATAATCCACTGCTGCACGCGGTAGGATGCGCGCTCCCACCAACCCGGATTGGTCACCAGATCAGCGTGATAAAACGAAGGGCACAACACGGCGGCATCAGCCACTTCTCCGCACAGGCCACAACCGACGCAACTGTTGTTGACCGAAGCGACCGGGTTGCGCTTGAGTGGGTCGGACGGCGCCTTGATGGTCAGCGAGGGGCAGCCGGAAAGGCGGATGCAGGCGTGGTCGCCAGTGCAGGTGTCTTCGTCAACGCCGTAGCGGGTACGCACCGAGCGCAGGCCATTTTTCAGGCGCGCGGCGCGAATCGGTTTCAGGCGCCGCTGGCGTTCGAGTTGGCACTCTCCCTCCGCAATGATCACCTTCAGACCCTGGAACGGGGAAGTCATTGCG